>JBJKQC010000284.1:0-4082 GCA_046705745.1 Dehalococcoidia bacterium | reverse complement strand
CTATAAAGACTAGGCGTTTTGTACTATTCAGGCACTCACGTGGCTATTGGCCACCACTCAGAGGTCCCACATGTACCGCCCCTCTATCAAGGTTGGCTCACTGTTGTTTTTGGTCCTGATCGTACTCCCTCTGCTGGCTGGCTGTTCTACCGATGACATCTATGACTACTGGGGAAACGCCGGCTCCCAAGGGTCACCCGCTATCAGCGTCGCCGTGGGGGACACCCCCTGCACGAATCTGCAGCCGACGGTGCAACCCCCGACCATCAACGGCTACAGCGTACCCGCTAACAGCGACAAAGTCTGGGTGATAGAGATCGATGCCGACGGCCAGAGTCTTGCTGGTGGCCGCCCCGGGTTCTTTTGCGGGAACACTGGTGTTCCTTACAACAATGGGGATTTCAAAGGTAACCTGAAATTCCTCGTGGACGGGAAGCAAGTGCCTTTCACTCTCGGCGACGAACACAAAGGAGGGACGCAGGGCCTTGGTCATGACACGCAAGGGCAATACTTTTATACGCAGGTCATCTTCCAGGTAACGCCCACGCCCACGCCGACCGCGACGCCGACTCCCCGGCCAACGCCTACACCCACGCCCAGCCCCACGCCGACGCCGGAGCCGACCGCGACGCCGACGCCCATCATCACGGCGACGCCTCCTTTGCCCACCGTCGCCACCAGCACCAGCGATACCGCCGGGAACTCTTCCATCGCGGTGGGCTTCACCGGCTCGTGCCCGGCTCGGACCGAGAACACCGGCGGCGGCCCGCCGCCGCTGCCCATGATCATCTCCGGCCAATTGACCATCCAAGGGTCCCCAGCGGCGGACGGGACCCAGGTGGTGGCCCTCTTGGAGAATCCGAGCCTGGGCAAGTGCTGGATGAGCCCGGTCACCACCAAGGATGGTCACTACTCGGTGATTCTCCAGCCGCCGCCAAACCCGTCCCAGTGGCTCCCGCCGCGCTACTTCGTCGGAGGTGGCGTCGAGGCGACGCCGTCTATTGATGTGAACACCTTCGTACCAGGAGAGACCATTCCCGTGAACCTGAGCGTCTCCGAGCCGGTTTCCACCGGCACGGCCGATCAGGGCCCCGTCCCCATAACGCAAGTGGACACGACGGGCTCTTGCCCGGCGCGGAGCAGCGGCGCGCCGCCGACAATACCCTGGATCGTGTCCGGCACGGTGACCATCGACGGGAAGCCCGCGCCCGAGGGGACGCAGGTCATCGCCGTCATGGCTAGCCGAACCGAGGGGCTGTGTTGGGTGTCCCCGGTGACGACCAATGCATCGTCGTCGTTCACCGTGGGCGTCACGCCTCCGGATAGCAATCCGGACTGGTTCCCGGTGCGCTTCTTCGTGAACGGCAAGGAGTCGACTGTGACCCCCGTGCTGGACATGTCGCGCTACAGCCGGGGCGCCAGCGTAAGAGTCACTCTCAGCGTTTCGTCTGGAGGATAGCCTGTGGCGGCGCTTTCGGATGACTCCAGGGAGGCCCAGCGCTTGCGGGCCTCCCTATTCGTTTGAGCTTCCTGCATTCTTGCACGTGCCGAAGGAGGCCCTCCATAGTCTCTGGAGTGCGGAAGTATAGGACCCTCGCCTGCACGAACGGGCGGATAGTGAGGCGTTTAGCCGATGTGATGCACCGGTGGTTTCTGGGGTATGCGTCTCCGGTCGATGTGAACGAGCTCCGCTATTGCTCCTGGGAACGAATGTTTGACGGATGGCGGCCTTGTTTAGTACATTCCGCCTAGATGTCCATGGCATCACCACTACGGTCCACCATCGCATGTGGGTTTCGGCCTCTCATCGCCGAAGGCGGAACGCAGCGCGGCACAGTGGACGGTGACTGAGACGGCGAAGCGGTGGCCGAGACAGCACCAATCTCCAGCATTCGAGCACCCTATCCAGGAGGTGGGGTGATGGCAGCAAGATCGTCAGAACCAGGGGCGTCGGTTGCCCTCGCCCCAAGCGAAGTCGTCCTGCTGCGGGGAGAACAATTCGCTGGTGAGACGGGACCGGAGTCTGGGCGCGTGCAGCTTCCCTCCGGCAGCCGCGTGAACGCGCAAGAGCTCGCTACCGCGGCTATTGCCGCAGCGATCCTAGCCAGCGAGCGGTCCGGAGGCACGCGCATCGAGACCCGGACCATATATACCCAAAGCTGGTTCCACCGGAAGGGCGTGTGGTTCAGCGCCGGTGAGAAGTCCATCACATGGCCGGAGGAGAGCTACGAGGCCATATTTGCGCTTCAACCTGGCCATGGTTGCTCTGTATTCGGGTTGGGATTGGGCAAAGCGGAGTACACGGGGAACGGGTGGCTCTCCGTAGTACATCTCGGCTTTGCTGGGCTTGTGGCGCGGGGCTTACTGGAAGCGCAGGAGGCTGCGGACTCTGCCGATCAGGTGCGCTGGACGTACAGGATGTTGCCACCCCTGGCGGAGGCCTTGGCGGGCCAGCCTGTCGATCAGCCGAAGGCCCTCCTGACGGATTGTGAGCTGGGCCGCCCGAAGCTGTGGAAGATGCTCGTCTACGACATAGGAAAACGGATTGAAGGCATGGACAAGGACCATCGCAGACCGACCAAACGGAGCAGGCTTGGCGAGGCGCTTCGTGAGGCGGGGCGCGACCTTTCTGGTTCCGATTGGGGATAATTGTTAGCCTATCCATGAATCCGTGAAGGGCTGGAAGGAAGACTAAAACCCGAGGGAGTGGAGCAGCCATCCCCTTGGCACGGGCTCCGGGTGTCTGGATAGATCTGGCTAGAACGTGATTTGCGTAGGTCTTACCCTTATCAGCGCATGTACTCTGGGGAATGGAGACCTAGGCCTGACCCTGGCGCCGTCGGTAACGAGGGCGGCGTCGACGCCTTCATCGCGATCATTGACACCAATACAGATGTAAGGATCGGCGGCTAGCTCAACGTGTATTCCGATTCCACGAGTGTCCGGGCTCCGAGGCCGATTGACCCGGGTCCAGATCGCCCTCCGAGCTTCCATGGCGAGTGGAAGCACATCGTTCGCCCGCGTTTGACGTTAACTTGTTAACCGCCGCTCTTTACGCAGTCGACGGCTCCGTTGGCGCTGTCCCCTACGAAGACAGTCCCTGACTCGGAGTCCACGGTTACGCCATTGAGAGAGCCTCCCACATTGATGCTCGTGAGCAGGCGGCCTGTTTGCCCGTCCACGACGCTCACTCTCCCATCGCTGCCGGTGACAAAGACTTGATGCGTCTTTTCGTCGACCGCCCCAAACACCGCGTCGCCACTGGTGGCCACCTGAGCGATGAACGCCCCGCTATGAGCATCGAGGACTTCCAGTCCGGTAAAGGCCCCGACGGTATTCGGAACGACGGTGACGTACAGATGGCCCAGAGCGGGGTCTACCGCGAGCCCCCACACATTGCCAAGTTTTGGATGCCACGTGGCCGTCACCTCGTCGGTGGCGGCATCGATGACGCTGATGGTGCCGCTCTGCTGGCTGGCAACGTAGACCCGTTTGCCAACTGAGTCGATGGCGATGCCCACCGGACGATTGCCTACGGGGACGGTTGCCACCACGTGGTCAGTGGCGCCATCGAGAACCGTGAGGCCGTTGCCGCCCGCCGCGTAGACGCGATGGGTGCTCGGGTCGACCGCCACCAGGTTTGCTCCCGTCTTGCCTATGTCTATCGTCACCTTGATTGAACCGTCCGTTGTTCTCAGGACTCTGAGGGTGCCGTCGTCCGCGTCGGTGACGTAGAGCTGCTTTAGCTGAGGGTCGACCGCCAATCCCACGGGGCGGGGGCCGCTGACCCAACTCCCGACCACCCCACCTGTGGCAGCATCAAGCACCGACACAGCATCGGCCGGAGCGTTCGCCGCATAGAGGCGCTTGGTGGAAGGGTCGTACGTCACGCCCCAGATGGATGTACCCAATGGCACCTGTTCGATGACCTGTCGCTGGTCCAGGTTCACCACGGTCAAGCTGTCGCTCAATGCATCGGTGACGTACGCGCGACGTGCGGTGCCGTCGATCGCAATCCCGGTCGGGTAACGCAGGACGTTGATTGACCCCATCTTGGTCCCGTCGCTTTCGAAGACGTGAAC
>JBJKQC010000283.1:0-4857 GCA_046705745.1 Dehalococcoidia bacterium | reverse complement strand
CTCTGGGTCCTCTACTCCTCTGGCACCACCGGCGTGCCGAAAGCAATCGTCCACTGCCATGGCGGGGTCCTCGTCGAGCACCTCAAGACGCTGTCGCTGCACATGAACATGACGCCGGATGATCGCTTCTTCTGGTTCACCACCACCGGCTGGATGATGTGGAATTTCTTGTTCAGCGGCCTGCTGGTCGGCGCCGCCATAGTCCTTTATGACGGCAGCCCTACCTACCCGGATATGCTCGCCCTATGGCGCATGGCGGCCGAGGACGGCGTGACGTGCTTCGGGGTCAGTGCGCCCTACATCCTGAGCTGTATGAAGGCGGGCATCAATCCTGGCAAAGAATTCGATCTGGGCCATGTTCGGGTGATCGGCTCCACCGGCGCACCGCTGCCGCCAGAGGGATTCGCCTGGGTCTACCAGAACGTAGGATCGGACTTGATGCTGGCCTCCATCAGCGGCGGGACGGACGTCGTCACGGCCTTCACTGCCTCATGTCCGTTGCTGCCGGTCCACGCCGGAGAAATGCAATGCCGTGCTCTTGGCTGCAAGATGGAGAGCTGGAGCGGCGAAGGGAAACCTCTCGTGGAGGAAGTGGGCGAGCTTGTCGTTACCGAGCCCATGCCGTCGATGCCGGTCAAGCTGCTCAATGACCCTGATGGCCAACGTTTGCATGAGAGCTACTTCGACGTGTACCCAGACGCGTGGCGTCATGGAGACTGGCTCAAGATCACCCAAAGGGGCACTTGCGTCATTTACGGACGCTCGGACTCCACCTTGAACCGCAGTGGCGTACGCATGGGCACGAGCGAGTTCTACCGCGCTGTGGAAGAGGTCCCCGACGTTCTCGACAGCTTGGTTATAGACACATCCCGACTTGGCAAGGAAGGGCGCCTGTTGCTGTTCGTCGTTCTGCGGGAGGGTGTCGCGCTCGACGACGTGCTATCCTCTCGTATCAAGGCCCGAATACGCGCGGACTTGTCGCCTCGCCACGTACCCGATGCCATCTACGCTATTCCTGAAGTGCCTCGTACGCTGAACGGGAAGAAGGTAGAAGTACCCGTCAAGAAGATCTTAAGCGGGACTCCGGTGGACGAGGCCGCCAGCAAGGATGCGCTGGCGAATCCGCAAGCCCTAGCATTTTTCGCTGGCTTGGCTGAAACGGGGTA
Organism: Dehalococcoidia bacterium; assembly: GCA_046705745.1. Taxonomy (GTDB): domain Bacteria; phylum Chloroflexota; class Dehalococcoidia; order Lucifugimonadales; family Australimonadaceae; genus JBJKQC01. The sequence goes on along the minus strand of JBJKQC010000283.1, from coordinate 3,691 downwards.
ACGCACCCCAATCAACTCCGGACGCCTTCTAGGGCCGTAGGTCTAGTGGTGAGAGACGCTGCTCCCTCAAGAGGCGAGCGTGCTTTGCGGCCTGTCGATAGTGCCTTGCGGTCTTGACTGGACCTCCTGAGGAGAATACATGCTCGGCATACTGTTCGCCTTCTTTTCTGCGGCCAGTTTTGGCGTCAACTCCGCCGGCATACGCAGGGGCGTGTCCACGGGGGCCGCCAGCCAGGGTCTCTACATCAGCATTTTCCTTGGCGTCGTCCTGTTCCTCGTGACGGCCCTCGTTACTGGCCAGCTTTTCCAGGCTGGCCGTGTAACGGCCGTGGACTATGGCTTCATGGTCTCTGGGGGAATCGTCCACATCATGATTGGACGTTACTGCAACTATCGTGCCGTTGCCGCGATCGGCGCGAATCGTGCCGCGCCCATCGTGGGCACGTCCACCCTGATCTCCGTCATTGTTGCCGTCCTTTTTCTCAGCGAGACCATCACGGCGCTCAAGGCCGCTGGTATCTTGCTCGTGATCGTTGGTCCCGCACTGGTGGCGCGCCCCAGGCGTTCGCGCATTCCCGCGCCCGTGCCGAGCGGCGCTGCTCCTAATGGCGACATAACCGTTCGTCAATTCCAGCCCAGGATGGTCGAAGGTTATGCTTTTGGGGTCTTGGCCGCGTTGTTCTGGGGTGTTGGGCCGGACCTCATGCGCGCCGGTGTGAGCAGTAACGGTCTCGGCATCCTGGGCGGCCTCGTCTCCTATGCTGCAGCTTCGATCATCCTCGCCGTCTCTCTGCTGCTGCCTGGCCAAATGGCCGGGGCAATATCATTGGATAAAGGCGCGCGCCGATGGTTCATGCTGGGCGGCGTCGGCTCCTATTTGGCTAACGTCTTTAGGTACAGCGCTCTGGCCCTTGCGCCGGTGAGCTTGGTCATTCCACTGATGCGCACGAGTAGCCTTTTCGCCTTGGGCTTCAACTTCTTGTTCAACCGTCACCTAGAGAGCTTCGAACCCCGGGTACTCCTTGGCATCCTCGTGTCACTCATCGGCGCCACCATATTGGTCGCCTAGGCCGCGCGCCGATGTCCCATGACATCGTGGAGTGTGATGGCGGGGACGGTGGGGTCGTCTGCCCGCACCGCGAGGTCCGCGATGGAGACGATGCCGTTTAGCTGGTCGTTCGTCCGGTCAAAGACCAGTACCCGCTGCACGCCGCGGGCCTGCATCGCGCGGACTGCGCCGTTGATGTCATCGTCGTCGTAGCAGAAGACAATCTCCTGCGTCATGATCTCTTCGGCCGGCGTGATCTCCGGGTCGAGCCGGGTGGCGATGCACCGCACGACAATGTCGCGGTCTGTCACTATGCCTCCTATTTCTTCGCCTCTCATCACCGGCAGCGCCCCGACATTCCGTTTTCGCATGATTCGGGCTGCTTCCCCCACCGGAGTTGTCGGCTCGACACTTGCCACATCTTGGGTCATGACATCCCGCACCTGCATTTCACTCCTCCTTTCGCTCCGTTTATGCGTGAAGCTTCTCGCCGCCCCGCCATTGTCACTCCCGAGGCAGCATGTCAGGCTTATTCGCCGTGTCCATCACCTTGTCCAGCAGCTTAGCGTTGAGGCGCCCTTCGTCGCCCAGCGTTTCCTGGGTCGGCGCGTTGTCCAGCAGCCACTGCCGCATGTCCTGGGCCAGTTCCATGTTTTGCGTCATGCTTGCGTAGTACCAGGCCGCGAGCCACCCCAGCGGGTCCTGCCGCACCCTCAGGACGAAGACATCGTCCAGTTGCTCGCCGTCGTCCGCCCGCCTCACCTCATATTTGGTCGTTAAGCCCGCCACGGTTGCTCCCTCGTTCGCCTTTGCGCAACACGCTAGAGGCCCAGCCTTGGGAGGACATCGGCCATAGCGGTGATAGGAGAGCGTCGAAAGCTTGGACTTGGGCTAAACGGCGGAGGAAGAGCGCTTACGCGTTTTCGTTGGGCAGGATTGTTTCTGGAGTGCATGTCTTCCCGCCAAATGGGCGGTTAGCGTGGAGTCCATGGCCGAAGCGATATTTATTGAGGACTTGAGCGTGGGAGCGAAGCGTTTTTGGCTGCGCGAGCCCTTGCGAGACTATGACTACGTGATCGTCGCGCCGGAGCCCTCCTCGCGGCATACCAGCGTCTATGCTGCGACCGATCACGGGGACATCGACGACATAAAGGACGAGGACGGCAACCCGGTGGTGTTAGCCCGGTTTCCCGGTATGGTCAACCCGGAGGAAGCACTGGCGCGGCTCGGCTACGGAGTTGCCATGCTCGAGATACCTGCCGATGCTGACACGCCGACTCACGACGACGCCCCCGATATCGGAGGCTGATCTCTAAAGAAGGCTGCCTTTCGTACTCAAAGAGGTTACACTGCGTTTGGGCTTCGCCCTAGGCAGTGTGGTCTTTATGGGCATCGCACAAGTAATACGGTGGAATGTCCTTGTGGCGCTCCTCCTTTTGTTGGCCGCCGGGAGCTTCTTTGCGCCTGCGGCAGCCCAAAGCGCTGGGTCCGTCTACGTTCTGACCCTCGTCGGGACCATCAGCCCACCTGCCGCAAGCTACGTCGCAAATGGCATCGCCGACGCCGAGCGGCATGGCGCCGGGGCGGTTGTCCTCCGCCTCGACACCCCCGGCGGGCTGGATACTTCCACTCGGCAGATCGTCCAGGCTATCGACAATTCCACGGTCCCCGTCATCGTCTACGTTGCACCGCCGGGCGCGCGTGCAGCCTCCGCCGGCACCTTCATCGCCATGGCCTCCCACGTGCTTGCCATGGCCCCCGGCACCACCATTGGCTCCGCCACGCCCGTGGCGCTCAGCGTGACTGGAAGCGTGCAGGACCTTCCGCCGGACTTGCGTAACAAAGTCGTCAATGAGGCCGTCAGCTACATACGCGCTCACGCCGAGATCCGCGGGCGGAACGCCGACTGGGCCGAGTCCGCGGTGAGTCAAGGCGCCAACCTGGACGCCGCCCATGCCGTCGCTCAGAACGTGGCTGACCTCGTAGCGCCGGACCTGAACAGCCTCCTGACCGAGGTGAGCGGCAGGCAAGTCACGCTCGACACCGGCCAGACGGTGGTCCTGCAAACGGCCAACGCCCCCATCGTTTACGACAACATGAGCTTTATCAACAGCTTTCTCCATGTCATCGCCGACCCGAACCTCGCTTTCATCCTGCTGGCCTTGGCCGCGGTCGGCATCTTCATTGAGGTCGCGCACCCCGGCCTCATTTTTCCCGGGGTTTTGGGCGGCGTCTCGTTGGTGCTCGCCTTCTATGCCCTCGGCAGTCTGGACGCTTATTGGGGCGGCATTCTGTTGGTCCTGCTTGCCTTCGGCCTGCTGATAGCCGAGGCGATCGTCCCTTCTCACGGCATTTTGGGCCTCAGCGGCATTGCCGCCCTACTCGTCGGGGGCTCGCTCCTGTTCCTCAACGCGCCACCTGGCGTCTCGGTCAGCGCGTTGGTCCTTTGGAGCGTGACCGGAGTCGCCGCCGTCACGGTCTGGTTTGTCGTGCGGGCTGTCCTGCAATCACGCAGGCGCAAGAAGGGTCTCGGCGGCCAACAGAAGGAAGAGCGCCACAAGGACATTCCGCCGTATTACTTGCGCGATGCCCATAAAGACCACACTGCCTGGGGCGAAGCCCAAACGCAGTGTAACCTTTTTG
>JBJKQC010000282.1:0-5735 GCA_046705745.1 Dehalococcoidia bacterium | reverse complement strand
GAAGTAGGCACCGGTGGTGCGCAGCGCTAGGGCACCGAATACGATGGCGACCACCAGTCCAGCCGCAAGGCCCGCGCCCAAGTGTGCCCACAGGTGAGGAGACACTTTCAATGCAACGAGCGCGGTCCCATAGGCAGCACCGCCGAACATGGCGGCGTGACCCAAGGAGGGAAGGCCCGTGTATCCAAGAAGGATGTCCAAGCTCAAGGCGAAGATGCTCAGGATGAGGACCTGGGTCAGGAGGCCAGTGTAGTAGGGGGGCAAAACCCGCCCGAGTGCCAATAACAGTACGAGGAAGGCGCCGGCAGCGGTAAGAAACCAGATGCGTCGACCCCTAGCCTTCGTCGGGGTCGCGGCGGATTCCCAGGGCTGAGCGCGGACGTCGCTCGGTTTGCCGCCTACATTCATTGGCGGCCTCCCAGGAGTCCCTGGGGCCGGAACACGAGTATGAGAGCCATGGGGGCAAATATGGTGAACAGGCCGAATTGAGGCGCTATCGCCCTGCCGAAGCTGTCGATCAATCCAACGACCAGGGCGCCGACGAACGCTCCTTCGAGGCTTCCCATGCCGCCGATAATTGCGACGGCCAAGGCGAGTAGCAGTACCTGAAAGTCCTCGCCTGGAGCGGCGCCCAGAAGAGGACCGCCCAAGACCCCGCTGAGGCCGGCCAAAGCGGCACCCAGCATAAAGACGGCGGCGAACACGGCAGAGACATTGATGCCCAGGCCCTGGACCATCTCCGCGTCGGTGACTCCGGCCCGCACAATCGCACCCAGTTTGGTGCGCTCGACGAGCAGCCACAGACCCACGGCCATGACGAGGCCCACCACGATGACGAACAGGTTGTAAGCAGGGAAGTACACAGAGCCCCAATGCACCGAGCCGTTCAGGAATTCCGGCGTATTCAGAATTTGAGGGACGCCGCCCCATATCCAAAGCGACAAGTCCGCGATGACAAGGATGACGCCGAACCCCAGTAGGATCTGACGGAGCTCCAGGCTAGTGAAGGACTCACCTTCGACCTTGATTCTTGTGAAAAGGACGTGAGTGATAAGCCCCAGCACCCCGATGCAGGCGCTAGCGACGATCAATGCTATGAGGTAGTTCTGGAACTGGCCGATCATGCTGAGGCCGATGTAAGCGCCGGCCAGGTAAAAGGACCCATGAGCGACGTTCACGATCCGCATGAGTCCCATGACGATGGACAGTCCCGCTGTGAGGAGAAAGAGCAGCATAGCCAGCGAGAGACCGTTGAGCACTTGCGTCGACCAATAAGCCATGGGGGTTGCTCCCGCCGAGTGGTGTGCCAGATACGAGCGGGGGCGGACTGCGGTCCGCCCCCGCCTATTCCTTCGTGTCTACTGGCTGGGGATGACTGTCTGCCCAACATTGGGGATGGTGTCGATGGCGACAGTTTCCAGGTTGCCGTTTACCTTTTCCACCTTCCGGATGAACACCGGGAAAATGGCCTGATGCTTGTCATCGAAGGTCCAGTTGCCGAGCGGGCCTTCCATGGTCACCTTGGCTATGGCGGCCACCGCCTGATCGGAGTTGCTGGTGTTGCCGTTCAGGCCCTCGACGGCCTTTGCGTAGGCCTGGGATGCCATCCACGCCTGCAGTGTCCAGCCGGTCGCCGGCTGGTTGTACTTAGCGGCATAGTCCGATTGCCACTTGTCCAGCGCGGCCGCTAGCTGCGGCGTTCCCTGGCCCTGGCCGAATGCCTGGGTAAAGTTCTTGCCGGAGATGACGCCGAGAGCGGAGTCGCCGAGCTGTGAGAGGAGGTTCTCGCTGGTGATACCACCTTGTCCCATCAACTGCAGCTTGCCGCCCAGACCGAACTGCTGATATTGCTTGACGAACTGGACCTGCCCCGGTCCGACAACGAAGCCCCAGACGGCGTCCGCCTTACTGGCTTCTTGCTGTATGGCAGTCAGGTTAGGGCCATAGTCGGTGGTGGTTATGGGCGTGAATATCTGGTCGACGATGTGTCCGCCCTGCTGCTCAAAGGCCCACTTGAAGGCGTCGGCCATCTCGTGTCCGGCGGCATAATCGCTGCCAATGGTGATGATGTTGTGATAGCCATGCTGGTATACCCATGGGGCCATGGCCACCGGCTCTTGCTCATTGTTGTTCGCGGTCCTAAAGATGTACGGGCTCGCCTGGGACTCTGTCAGATCGTCGGCGCCAGCGGTGGTTACCAGCGTGGGGACTTTGTTTGTAGTCAAGTAGTCGCGCACGGCCAGCGCTGCCGAGCTGTTGACGTACCCGATGATAGCGTCTACGTGGTCCTGCTCGACCAATTCCTTCGTCACAGTCAAGGCGTCGGACGCCGTACTCTTGGAGTCCTTCTTGATGAGCTGAACAGGGCGCCCGGCGACCTGATTGCCGATGCTGTCAAAGTAATACTCAATCCCGTTCATGTTGGTCGCGGCATTGCTGGCCAATGCCCCAGTGAAGGGGAGCACCACGCCGATCTTGAGCGGTGGGCCAGCCGTTGCACTCGGTGTAGACCCCGACTGGGACGACGTAGGCGTAGGCGTGGGAGTAGAGCCTGACTGGGAGGATGTGGGTGTAGGCGTGGGAGCGGGAGCGCTACATGCGCCCATTACGCCAAGTAGCAGAAGGAGGACCAGAGTGACGGCGAATGATGAAACGCACTTCTTGTTCATGCTCTTCCGTTCCTATTCGTAGAGTGGTGTGAACGCTCAATGAGCCGCATGATCTCAGGAGCTTGGCTTGGGCGCGCAGAAGCCTTAGTCCCTAAGCACATGGCGCGTAGAAACCTTCCTAACCGCCTCCGTACAACATGGGGGGGTTGTGCATGAGGAGCTTGTCTAAGAACTCGGGAGAGAGGTCAGGGCGCGCCCGGAGATTCCTGACCATATGCACCTGGGCAGAAGGGTCCGAGGCTAGACGGTCCGTAGTGCCTGGCGTGTGATGTCCGTAGTCGGTGCCCACAACAAGGTGGTCCTCGCCGATGTATTGCACCAGATAAGGCAGGTCTTCACCCACTTCGTAGGAAATCCACATGCGGTATTCCTCGAACAGGCGAGGTCCCCAAAAGTCCTTGTCGGCCCGGTTTGTCCCACGGAGCTGGTAGAGGACGAAAGGTATCCAGGACGCGCCGGTCTCGATGAAGCCCCATCGCAAATTGGGGAATTCTTCAGGGATACGGTTGGCGACGAGGTTTCGGAAAGCGACCAATGGCGGCAGTCGGCCATGGGTGAAGGTGTGACTGCGCTTGATGTCGATAAGGTAGTTGAGCGCCGGGGCTCCTTGGCCTTGGTGGATACAGATGGCCAAGTCCAAGGCTTCGGCCTCTCGGTAGACGGGGAAGAAGTAGGGATCATCGAGCGTACGGTCGCCTTCGATACCGCGGAAGAAAACGCCACAAGCGCCGTGTTGCTTGCCAAACTGAAGCTCCTCCAGAGTGGCGCCGACATCGCGCAAGGGTGGCACGACGACCCACCTGATCCGGCCTTCCGATTTGTCCGACACGTCGGCCATGAACCGGTTGTAGGCCCGGCACAGGGCGACTTCGTAGGCCGGGTCAAAGGTGAGAAATGCGAGGAACAGGGTGGGATAGACGACCTGGGTGTCGACGTTGGTCGCCTTCATGTCCTCGAACCGCATAGGCAGGTCGAGGAGCTCCCGTGCCTTCACATCGGCCCGGCTGCGAACGTTCTTCTGGGCGGTCGGCGTCACGAGCAGGTTGCCGCCGCGGCCAGCCGGCTTCGGGAAAATCTGGCCGTCGATCAGCCACATGTGGTCCGTGCCACCGTAAAGGGTGTCCTCCGGCACCTGAACGACCACGGGCCGACGTGGGTGCCATTCCGGACCGAGGAAATGCCACATCTCCGGTGGCTCGGCGATATGGGTATCGGCGTCCCAGACGGTCCCCATGGGCTTGCCCTCCTAATTAGCTGCTCCACAACCGGCGAAACCGAAAACCGGTGCGAGGGAAATGGTTGGCCAAGTGTAGCGACGGGCCTTTGTCATGTAAAGCTGCCCGTTCAGGCTTTGCTTGCCCGTGCTTGGGGCGGCGTCTATAATGCGCGCGCCGTGCGTCAGACCGGCGCAGCGGGGATGTGCGTCGCCGGCGCGCGGACCTCGATTACAGCTCAGGCGTCACTTCCCAGGCCACCTAGCGGCCGTCCGGCAGCAGCAGGGTCACGCGAGTGCGCGGGAGAAAGGAGCCCCAGGTTGGTAGCTAATGCATCCGTGATTGAAAAGGCGGAGGTCCACTTCGGGAAGGTGCTGGAGCAGCAGCTCGAGCGCATCGAGCAGATGAAGAAGGCTGGGCCGCCCACTGATTTCTCCAAAGTGAAGCCCATTGTCATCGGGACGCTGGGCGGCGATGGCATCGGCCCGACGATCACGCACGAGGCGCAGCGGGTGCTGGAGGCACTGCTGGCCGACCAGGTGAAGTCCGGCAAGATCGAGTTCCGGACCATCGAGGGGCTTACCATCGAGAACCGGGCGGCCAAGCTCCAGTCCATTCCGGACGACGTGATGGCCGAGATAAAGAAGTGCCACGTGACGTTGAAGGGGCCGACGCACACTCCGGAAAAGGGCGACGGTTATCCGAACCTAGAAAGCGCCAATGTGGCCATGCGGAAGGCGCTGGACCTGTTCGCCAACGTGCGGCCGGTGCGCATTCCCGCCGAGGGCATCGACTGGACGTTCTTCCGGGAGAACACGGAAGACATGTACGCGGTGGGCAGCCAGGGCATCAACGTGACGGAGGACCTGGCTATCGACTTTCGCGTTATCACTACCCAGGGCTCTCGGCGCATTATCGAGGCGGCATTCAACCACGCCAAGAAGACGGGCAAGGACCGCGTGACCATCGTCACCAAGGCGAACATCGTCAAGACGACCGACGGCAAGTTCCTGGACGTTGCCCGTGAGGTGGGCGAGAAGTACCCGGGGATTGGCTGGGACGGCTGGTACATCGATATCATGACGGCAAAGCTGTTGGACACGGCGCGGCGCAACGAGTTCCAGGTACTGGCGATGCCCAACCTGTACGGCGACATCCTGACGGACGAGGCCGCGCAGATCCAAGGCGGCGTGGGCACAGCGGGCTCCGCCAACATCGGCACGCAGTACGCCATGTTCGAGGCCATCCACGGCAGCGCGCCGCGCATGGTGAAGGAGGGCAGGGCGCAGTATGCGGACCCTAGCTCCATGGTGCGCGCGGGCGCGATGCTGCTGGACCACATTGGGTTCACGGACCTGGCGGCCAAGGTGCACATGGCGCTGGACGTGTGCGGGCAGTACGAGAAGAAGGTGCTGACCACGGGCAGGTCCAATGGGGCTACGACGGCGGAGTTCGGCGACTACATCGTGGCCACGGTCAATGATTCTAAATTGCAGGAGAAGTGGGAAGGCTACGTGAAGGCGGGCGCACGGTAGGGGGTCAGCTGTGAGCAGTAAGGAGTGAGCAGCGCGGACCTACCTGATCGCTCGCTCAGGCAGGCAAACCACCCGAGGGAGAAGCAGCGGATGCGACAGAAGGTTACGGTTGTTGGAGCAGGGAACGTTGGCGCGACGACCGCGCAGCGGTTGTTCGAGCGCGGCTACATGGACGTGGTGCTGGTGGACGTGGTGCCGGACATGCCGCAGGGCAAGGCGCTGGACATGGCGGAGTCAGGGCCGGTGCTGGGCGTGGACGCCAGCATCATCGGCGCCAACGATTATGGGCCCACGGCGAACTCCGACGTGGTGGTCAT
>JBJKQC010000281.1:0-13241 GCA_046705745.1 Dehalococcoidia bacterium | reverse complement strand
CGCTCATGGTTAAGCCCGAACACCATCTCGAAGAAGCGCTGCTCCACACCGCCCAGATAAGGTGCCAGGGAGTCGTCGGGCAGAGGCTTGTCGTTATCGTCCGAGAGCGTGCGCACCCGCCCGCGCTTGCGGTAGACGCAAAGCCGTTGGCCAGATGCGTTCTCGACCGTGGCACCCACCCGCATGTCGCGGGCATCGAAGACATATGCGTCCTCGATGCGGTGGCTGAAACCGAATAGCAGGGCGGACAGCGCCCGGAGGGCGGTCGTTTTGCCTGTCTCGTTAGCGCCCAGCAGGATGTGGAAATCTAGCTCCCGGGTAGGAAAGGCCAGGACGCGATCCCGGAAGCCACCATAGGCCGTTAGGCGCAAATCAGAGAACCTCATGCACCTTCCCCTTCATCTTCCAGCCGTGCGAGAATGAGGTCCTGGGCCCCTTCGAGCAGATCGTGCAGCGCCTCGGGACCCGTTAGGGACAAACTTGCGGCGCGCTCCTTCAACAGGGCAGGCAGGCGCTCCAGCAATGGCCGCACGGCCGTGCGCAAGGCCTCGGTCTCTGGCGGATCTGCGGCCAGCCGCTGTGCCTCGGTAGAAACCAACGCCAGCGCATCAGGGATCGCATCCGACGCTGAAATGGAGGGCGCTGGCGCCATCGTGTTTTGCTCAACGCGCTCCACATAAATGGCGCCGCCTCCTACATCCGTGGCCATCGCCCGCAGGTAATTGGTTAGCTCTTCGGCGCGTAGCGCCAGGGCGGAATGCAGCGGCGTCCGACCGGTCAGGCGTATCCGTACCGCCAGCATCCTGGAATCTGCGGCAGCTCGCTCTGCGGCCAGCGATCCCCAGACAGCCTGCACCACGTCTTCAATGGACTCGGCCGCCGATACGCCCACTTCCAGGCGCACCCAGCGCACACGATCAAGCGGGCAGTGCGTGAAGCCGTGCACCCGGCCGTCTTCCACCTGCACTACGCAGCAGCCCTTGGGGCCGGTCTCCCGGCTATGGCGGCCCTGAAGGTTGCCGGGAAAGACGACGTACGGCTCCTCGGCAAGAACCTGGTGCTGATGCACGTGTCCTAGCGCCCAGTAGTCATAGCCTGCAGAAGTGAGCTGCGCCAGGGAACACGGCGCATAACTGGCGTGCTCGGGGTAGCCCTCCACTGCGGTGTGCAACACGCCGATATTGAAGTAGCCAGAAACTGGCGCCGGGTAGGCTGCTGCCAGGTTGTCGGAGACGTGAGTAGTGGCGAACGATTGGCCATGCAGCGCAATGCCGAGGCGCTCAATCGTTCGGGTCTCGGGTCGTGCTGAGGGGAAGACGTGCACGTTGTCGGGAAGCCGCAGCTGGCGCGTTATCTGGCTCTGGGCATCGTGATTGCCTAGTGTGACGAATACTGGGATTTCCGCCTCCCGCATCCGCACCATCTGGCGCACGAAGTAGAGACCCGTATTGAAGTCGCGCCAGTCGCCATCGTAGAGATCCCCAGCTAAGACGAGGAAATCCGCCGCCTCTTCCAGGCATAGATCCACTAATGCCTCGAACGCAGCGCGGACCGCGCCCCGGATCTCCTCGACGGGTGCGCCATCATAAGGCTCCAACCCGAGCAGGGGCGAGTCAAGATGGATATCTGCTGCGTGGATGAACTTCACCGCACCCTACTCTCAGACGCGGGCAAGAATGTGTCCATTCAGCCTAGTTTAATAGGACAAGAGAACCATAATGTTACCCTCAAGTGCCCGTCAACAGTTTCTGTAGATATGGTTACGACTTCCAGCGATACTTACCCAGGATGTAGACGACTCTGCACGTTTTGACGGCCAGCATACCGAGGCGGCAGTTCTCGGTTTGTCAGATAGGCAAGGCGGCTGACCCGACCCGTTGGGCTACACCAGCATGATTATGTGTGGTTGGTATGCTTTGATGCATGAGGACTACGATTCAGCTTGACGAAGAGCTGCTCCGAGAGGTCAAACAGGAGGCGTCGCGAAAGGGACGGACTCTAACCGCCTTTGTTGAAGACGCTCTCAGGGAGTCGCTGGCAAGGCGGCGGCAGGTCCGGGAACAACCGCCGGTCAGGCTGCTCACGGTGAAGGGCAAGCCGATGCCCGGGGTCGATTTGAGCGATAACGCGGCGCGGCTTGATTTGCTGGAAGCAGACAAGGATGTTACTTCCCGACGTTGACGTGCTGCTGCATGCACACAAGGAAGAAGCGCCGGAGCACTCCGCCTATCTCGCATGGCTGGAACAGGTGGTCAACGGGGACGGGACGTTTGGGATAGCAGACATCGTCCTGAGCGGATTCCTACGCATCGCCACTCACCCACGCGTGTTCAGCCCGCCGAGCACACTAGACGAAGCCCTCACATTCCTCCGGCAGATTCGGGAGCGCCCAAACTGCACAGTAGTGAATCCGGGGCCGCGGCACTGGGACATATTCGTGCGGCTATGCAGGGACGCAGATGCCAGGGGGAACCTGGTGCCGGACGCCTACTTAGCCGCACTGGCGATCGAGTCCGGCAGCGAGTGGATTACGGCCGACCGCAGCTTCAGCCGTTTCCCGGGCCTGCGGTGGCGCCACCCGCTGGCCGCGCGATAGACGGCCGACGAAAAATTCGCGGACGGGGCGTTTCTTTCGTCGGCGTGGCTGCGACGGTTACAATGAGGCCGCGTCCGGGTAGACGGAGGGATGGCAGAGCGGACGATTGCGGCAGTCTTGAAAACTGCTGGTGGGGCAACTCACCCGTGGGTTCGAATCCCACTCCCTCCGCCACGTCTGGCCGCCTAGCTCGCCTACCGCGAGCATTCGTTGCCGCTTCATGTCGATACCTTCGTCCGTCCCTGGCACCGTCAGGCCTTCGCCAGTCTCTATTGAGGTGCAACAGCCGTTATGAGCAGAGGACTCATCGCCAAGGCGTCCGTTGTTATCGACGCGCCCGTTGCGAAGGTGTGGGAGGCGTTCGTCAATCCGGAAGTGATCAAGCAGTACATGTTCGGGACGGAGGTCGTGTCAGAGTGGAAGCCGGGGAGCTCGATCGCGTGGAGAGGCGAGTGGCAGGGCAAGAGGTACGAGGACAAGGGCGTCATCTTACGGCTGGAGCCCGGCCGGTTGATCGAGTACAGCCACTACAGCCCGCTATCTGGCATGCCAGATAGCCAGGAACATTATCACACCGTCACCGTGGAGCTGACGGGCGATGGGGCCAAGACCAGTGTCTCGCTGTCCCAGGACAACAACGACACGGAGGAGACGCGGGAGCATTCCGCGCGGAACTGGACGATGATGCTGGATGGGCTGAAGCGGCTGCTGGAGCAGTAGCCGAGGGCGCCAAAGGCGATTGCTTGGGTGGGTCTTACGGTCGTTGCCCGATTGACCATGGCCGGCCATGCAAGACTAGGCGCCATGCAACGGCTTGTTCGTCCTTCGAATGCTCCGCGTTCGGAGAAGACTCCTCACGCTCCGCGCTCCCCGATTCGTCGTTGCGATACGGGGTCTACGACAGGACGAACGGGGCCAGCCGCACCCGAACCCAGGGCGCAGTCCGCCATGGCGAGCGCCCCCAGTTTCAGGGCAACCGGCCATGATGGGTTGCTTGATCACGAGAACGTGCGAAAACAGACCCCGCCCCCCGAGAGATTTCTCGCTCCGTTTCTCTCCGCTCGAAATGACATGACCGGCACGGTTTCCGAGGGAATGACGAGAAAGGGGGCCTTCGCCAAGGGTCTGTATTTTGCCTGGCGCAGGACTCCACCCAGATGCGTTCTCCCTCGACGCGCTCGCAACCGTGGTATAACTTGCCACGCGCCACCGGACGCGCGGGCGCGGCGAGACCGCGCCGCTAGCACGTTGAAGAGGAGCGAAGATGGCTACACCATTCCATGACGAGCACCCGTGGATGCGGCCCGGTCTGGGACGGCTGGCGGGGAAGGTCGCCATCGTGACCGGCGCCGACGCCGGCATTGGGAGGGCGACGGCCCGATTGTTTGCGCGCGAGGGCGCCAAGGTGGTCTGCGTGAGCCGCAGCCACCGCAGCGAGGTGCCCGTCGATAGGCTTATCGCCTCGGACGGCGGCGAGGCGGTCTTCCTGGAAGGCGACGTGACGCAGAAGGACGTCTGCGAAAGGATGGTCGCGACAGCCGTGGAGCGCTACGGGGGCCTGCACGTGCTCTTCCTCAACGCCGGCACGGGTGTCCGCGAGCGGATCCACGAGACGTCCGAGGAGGTGTGGAAGCACGTCATCGACGCCAACCTCACCTCGGTCTTTCACGGCGTCCGGGCCGCCCTACCCCACTTCATAGAGACCGGCCAAGGCAACATCATCACCAACGCATCCACCTTCGGCCTGCGCGCGACCGAGAACTACCCCGCCTACTGCGCCAGCAAGGCCGCGGTCGTCAACCTCACCCGCGAGCTTGCCATCGACTACGGTCCGGAGGTGCGCGTCAACTGCGTCTGCCCCGGCCCGACGGACACGCCGCGCATCCGCGAGTTCCCGCCCCGGCCACGCAATCTGACGGAAGAGGACAAGGCGGGGGCCGGGCTGCGGGTCAAGGGGCTCCACCGCATCGCTAAGCCGGAGGAGATCGCGTACGCGGTCCTATTCCTGGCGTCCGACGAGTCGTCCTTCGTCACGGGGCACGCGCTGGTGGTGGACGGAGGACAGACGTTGGGGGTGTAGATGGTAAGCCACCGGCAGGCCGGGGTCTGTGACAGTGAGCAGTGAGCAGTAAGCAGTGAGCGGTGAGCAGTAAGCGCAGCCTTCCAGGTCCGCGCATTCGACAGGCTCCCCCGATTCGCGTTGGCGATACTGGGCGGCGAACGGACCGAGGGCCCGACCCGGTTGAACACCCACTGGACACGTACCGGCGCTTCGGGATAAGCGCTTGGCAGTGTATGCATGCAATGACAAGCGCGTTCCATGGCTTGGGATGCATGGGCGTTGCTTTCCAGTTGCTTTCCAGTTGCTTTCCAGTTGCTTTCCAGAGGAACTCAGCCAGTCCTTGGCAAGCCGGGGCTCCGGCAAGAAGGGGAAATACCCTAGCGTCGGCTGGCGGAGGAGGTGCCGGCGGACGTTAGGGCGCACAGCCATGCGCCCCTCCGGCCGCACCGGCAGGCGCATTTTCCAGCGAATGGAGTGAGCGCCGGCGCGACGAACGAGAGCCCCGGTTCTATTGGGCTTTATCCCTCCGCTCGCGCTGCTGCGCGTCCGTGGGCGGATACCGGTAGCTGTACCGCAGCCGGACCCTGCGGACCAGCTCACCCAGCACGGCAATGAGCAAAACGCCGGCCACCAGCACTCCGGCATCGTGCAACGTCGTCCGGAATGCGCCGAGGGCGATGAGCAACGCGGTGGACGCCGCGGGCGGATGTGACGCCCGCAACAAGAGCATCCCAAGGACAGTCAGGGCTATGGCGATGGCGCCGGCGAAGACGCGGCTAGAAGCCAGCTCAGCACTGCCCGTGACCGCGGGGGCGCTGTTGGCATGAACAGCGAAGACCGCAGCGTAACCGGCCCCTATCCCAGTGCAGTGGCCGACGATGGTGTGGTACGGCATGCTTCCCTGCCGGCCCGGGAAATCTGCCTGCACGAAGGCGGTGGGACCCAGACTCGGGAAGAGCCACGGCTGGTTGACCGCTAGGCCGAGCACGCCGACGGCCAGCATGAGGAAGCCAGTTGTGGCGGGGCCCCAGACCACCTCGGGCATGCGTATTCGGTGCCGCGTCGCTTCACACCCTGGCGTTCACCCACGCTACTCACCATTATGTCCACTGCAATGAAAAAGACGAAAGGCCCTCTCCCCTTAGTCCGGGGAGAGGGCCTTGGCTATGGCCAAAGTTGGGTCGGCGCTTGCGCGTCAGACGGCGGGCTTACGGAACGTCACCACCTGCCGCACGGCCATCACCACATGCTGCAGCGTCCGCCGCTCCACCGCCAGCACGCCAGCGGCAATCAGCAAGGACGGTATCACCAGCAACGCATGAATGACCAGCGCGAAGGTCAACGCCTGTGCCGGATCGACCGCGAACAGCCCCAAGGTCGAGATGGCGGTGAACTCATACACGCCGATGGAGCCCGGCGGGGCCGGAAGGGCGCTGGAGACGAAGGACACGGCGACGATGACGATGGCCATCAGCCAGAAGGGCAGGTCAACGCCCGCGGCATTGCCCACCAGCCAGGCTGCCGTCCCGATGGACATCCAGGACATCACCGTCAGCAGCAGGCCAGCGAACAGCACCTTGCGCCTACTGCCCGCCACGCCCAGCGCCACCAAAAGCGGCTTGAACAGCGGGAAGCGGCTGATTCCGGGAATCGTCGGCAGCCGCTTGGCCATCAGCAACAAGATAGCCACGGAGGCTACGCTCAGCCCCCACAGCGGCAGCACGATGGGCCGTAGTCCGGAAAGCTGGGGCAGCACAATCAGTCCGCCGCCTACCAGGCTCACCGTTACCAACACGTCCGCCAGCCGCACCAGCAGCAGGCTGGACACGATCTTGTCCAGGCTCACGCCGTCCCCATAACGGAGGATGGTCGTCTGCGCCACTTCAGAGACGATGCGCACCGGGCTGATGTTATTCAGCCCCTTGCCGACGAACTTGACGAAGAAAAGCCGCTTGGCGGAGACGTCCGCCGCCGGCAGAAATAGCTTCCAGCGTATGGCTTCCAGCAGGCTTGCCAGCAAGATGGCGCCGCCGGCCAGAATCACCGGCGTCCAGTCCATCTTAGCCAAGGATTGGGCGACTTCCCCCCACTCGACGCTCTGCAGCGCCCACCACGCGACGGCGGCGCCTATGACCACTCCCGCTCCCGCCCACAAATACTTAAACATGTAACAGTCCGATCCCTAGACTACGATAACGTATTCGATAAAAGCCTATCCGTCCTTGCGTCGCCGGTCCAATACAGAATCGGCCTTACGCACTCACCGCTCACCCTAGCGGGAGTGAGCCCCAAGATATTCGCTCAGGCGGCTAGTAGAAGTGAAAGAGGAGGCCGTCTAGCAAAAGGCCGACTGCCCGGGCCGTTCAACGCGGGAAGCGGCTCCCGCCGCTCCTTAAGGCATTATCATACCCCATATCGGGCATGACTTCTACAACAGTACGATGTCTGCGGTTAGAAAGGAAGGTCCTTTCGAAGCGCTTCTGCTAGGCATTACGTACACCAGCCCAGGCCGGATGTCGCCGGGCACAGGGCCGGTACGAGACCAGGGCAGGTACGAGACCAGCCCCTACGGCGCAGCCACCGCGGCGGACGCCTGTGCACCAGCGCCAGGGGAAGCATCCAAGGGTTGGTGCAGGTGAGACGCCGTGGTCTGTCCTCGGATGCTTCGCCCTAACGCTCGTCGTGCAGACCTGCCCGCTATCTCGTATGATGCTGTCACCAAAGCAAAGCAACTTTTAGGGGAGGTCCCCATGGCTAAGCTCGTACTTGTTGAAGCATGCTCACACTCACCGTTCCTCTACACGGAGCCTCACCTATGGAATGAGATCCGGCGGCGGCGGCCCACCACGGCCAACGTGCCCATGCTGACAGAGGAAGAGAACAAGTCCCAGTATGAGCGCTGCATGAACGCCTTCGGCGTCCTCAAGCAGAAGATGGAGGAGGCCAACCCGGACGTCATCCTCATTTTTGGCGACGACCAGCTGGAGCAGTTCGACCTGAACAACTTCCCGCAGTTCGCCGTTTACCTGGGCGAGGAGTTCGAGGGCTACCGTACCTTCCCCCGCAGCGGCATCGTTCCCGGCTCCCGCGGCGGCTGGGTGGAGAAGACGCCAGAGACCTGGCAGAAGGTCAAGAACTACCCGGAGCTGGCGCGCGAGCTCATCCTGGAGCTGACCCGCCGTGACTTCGACGTCTCGTTCATGATGGACGTCCCCAACAAGGAGCACGGCGTCGGCCATGCCTTCATGCGTCCCATGCACTACATCGTGCCGGACTACCACATCCCCGTCGTGCCCTTCTACGTCAACTGCTACTACGGCGCCCAGCCCACGGCGGAGCGCAGCTACCACCTAGGCGAGGCCACCCGCGAGATCATCGAGGCGTGGGACAAGGACGTGCGCGTCGCCGTCATCGGCTCCGGCGGGCTCTGGCACACGCCCGGCAACCCGGAGGCGTGGCTGAACGAGGAGTTCGACCAAGGAACGCTGGCTGCCGTCCGTTCCGGCAGCGGCAAGGCGCTGGCGGAACACTTCGACAGGGCGCCGCGGCCACACGAGACACCGGAGAACACCCGCTGGATCACGGGCGGCACCGGGCTGTACACCGGCCTGGGCAGCGGCACCGGCGAGACGCGCAACTGGGTGGTCGCCGCCGGCGTGGCGGACGGCACGCCCGGCACCATTGTCGACTACGTCCCTGTCTACGCCGCGCCATGTGGCATGGGCTTCGCTTACTGGGACGTGTAAATAGCAGACGTCATTTGATAACCGCAAAGGCTGGCGCTCAGTGCGCCTGGCCGGATGGTGCGGAATAAGACCTGCCTTTTCACGAGGGCGCCCTTGGGGGGCGCCCTCGGCGTCCCCAGCGACACGGGTCCCAGGTGCCTGGGAAACGAGCAGCACCCATCCTAACGCCCTATCGACGCCACGACACCAGCCCCAAGCCGGCGAGACCACGGACTGTCTCCAGCGCCGCCGCCGTCAACTGCTTGCGGTCCAGGCCCGTCTCCTTCACCGCCTGGCTGATGACCGACCGCAGAGTGCGCCGCCCGTCCAGCCTGAACAAGACCTGTGTCGCCAGCGCCGCTACGCTGCCGCTCACGCCCGCGCCCTCCTCCAGGCTCAGGTAGGCGTCGGCCACCTCGTAACGGCCCCGGCGGTAGAGCGTCCGCTGGTCCAGCCAATGACCGTCGATGGGCCCAAAGACGCCGTCCAGCAGCCGGTCCGGAGCGTCGCCTTCGCACAGGCGGTCCTGCGCCGCGAACACCCGCAGGATGTGGTCGCTCGCCGACCCGCGTGGCCGGTGGGGCATCATGTCCGCACGCACCCAGTTGCGCCCTGAGTGTTTCCGCAGGAGCAGCGCGCCCGTGCAGATGTACCGGATGCCCTCGCTCCGGTAGAACTCCGCCCACCGCTGGACCGCCGCCGCATGGGTCTCCGGGTCCATCCGAAGGTGCGACTGCCAGTTGGCGGCGTACACCTCCGGCTCCTCCACTTGGTTGCACAGCAGCCAGGCATCGCAGCCAGTGCCTTCGAGCCACTTGGTGGGCGTCTCGGCCCAGGTCTCCCTGGACCCCGCCACCCAGCTGCACAGGAGATGGGCAAAGCCGCCCTCGTTGAGGTAACGCGGCGCCTGCTCGACCACCTGGCGAGAGAGGGAGTCCGTGGGGCGGCCACTGTCCCTGAACACGTAGGTGCGGTCCGGCGAGATGACGAAGGGTGGGTTGGCGACGATCAGGTCGAATGTCCGACCCTCCACGGGGGCGAACAGGTCGCCCCGAAGCCATTCGATGTTGCCCACGCCGTTGAGCGCCGCGTTGAGGCCGGCGAAGTCCAGCGCCCGCTGGCTGATGTCCGTGGCCGTGACTTGCTTGGCATGCGCAGCGAGGAGCAGGGCCTGTATGCCGCAGCCAGTGCCCAGGTCCAGCGCGGACTCCACGGGCATGCGCACCGTGAGCGAGGCCAGGCTGCGCGGCGCGGGCCCGACACCCACGACATGGTCCTCCCGCATGTCGTCCAGGCCCTCGCGGTCGTGGGCTGCCAGGGTATTCCCGACGGCAGCAATGGTGACGCGGGGCATCAGCGTGCCGTCCGAGGCGTCGGCCAGCCCTAGCTCCGCCAGCGCATGCGTATCGATCACAGCGGACAGCCGGGCTTCTTGGACCGGCAGGCCGAGAAAGCAGAGCCTGATCAGGTCGGACAGCGCCTCCCCGATGGGGAGGCGGCGCTCGTAGAAGGACCGCTCGGCGCGGCCGGGCACACCGAGAAGGCCCTCGATGCCGAGGGCCTTCCGGATGCCGTCTTCCGTATAGCCGGCGGCCGCCAATGCGGCCCCCAGCGCTCTTGCCGAGGCTAGCTCAGTCACTGGTGCGCCAGCTTATTGGCCTTCGTACTTGATGAACACGTTCTCCGTGTTGCCGGGGAATCCCAGTTCCAGGACCTTCTGCAATGCAGGCTGGTCAAACTTCTGGAAGGCAAAGTCGGTCGCGCCCGGCATTCCGAGAGCCTCGATCTTGATAAACCCAGGCTGCGACACATCTCCGCCGGAGCCGTCCGTGGTGCCGTCGGTTGCGGCGAATGCCGCCGGCGCGCCCAGGGAGGCAGCGACCGCCGCAATGGACATGGCGGTCACAGCCAACCGACGCTTACGATACTTGGCCATAGAACCCCCTCCTAGGTCGAAATAATTGGTGGGCGGCCACGAATGCTAGTCGAATCAACAGTGACAGGCAAGTCAGGAAATGGGCATTGTTGAGCAGTCTCAACAATCAATTAGGAGCAGACCCAGCGGACAGGCGGAAGGGCCGCCGACCTCTATTCCGCCATGCTGTCCCGCAGGCGGCCGTCTTCCATCAGCAGCACGCGGTCGGCGATGTCCAGGATACGCGGGTCGTGGGTCACCACCACCAGCGCCTTGCTTCTCGTGCGCGCCGCCAGCGCCATGGACTCCACGATTTCCCGACCCCGCTGGGAGTCGAGGTTTGCGGTCGGCTCGTCGGCGAGGATGAGGTCGGGGTCATTAGCAAGCGCCCGGGCGATGGATACGCGCTGCTGCTCGCCCGCCGACAGCGTCGCCGGTTTGGCGGAGAGCCTGGCCGACAGGCCGAACTCCTCCAGCAGCGTCCGTGCGCGGCGCTGGGCTTCCGGGATGAGGCGGCCCGCCAGAAGCATGGGCACTTCCACGTTTTCAAGGGCGGTCAGCGCCGAGAGCAGGTTGAACGACTGGAAGACGAACCCTATGGAGTGCCGCCGTAGCGACACCCGTCCCCGCTCCGACATGCGCCCGATGTTCTTGCCGAGCACCAGGATGTCTCCCGACGTCGGCTGGAGTATGGTCCCGGCCATGGTCAGCAGCGTGCTCTTGCCGCTCCCGGACGGGCCCATGACCAAGACAACCTCGCCCCTGGCCACGAAGAGATTGACCCCGTCGACCGCGCACACTTGCGAAGGGCCCCGCCCGAAGACCTTCGTTACCTCTTTCATCTCCAGGGCCTGACCTTTTTCCTCGCTCACTGCTTGAACACCTCCACCGGGTCGATGGAAATGAGCCTGCGGACCGGGACATAGGAGGCGATCATGCTCATGGCCAGCGCCGCGCCGAACACCCATCCGTAATCGACCGGGCTCACCGCGGTGATGAATGTCGTCACGACCATGGCCCCCAGCTGCCTCGCGCCGTAGGAGAGCCCGAGGCCAACGACGTAGCCGAGCGTGCTGACCATCACCGCCTGTTCGACGGCCAGGACGTAGAGCTGGGCGTTGCTGGCCCCAATGGCCTTGAGAACGCCGTACTCCCGAGCCCGGTCGATGATGCTGGTGTAGATGGTGAGACCGATGACCGCGACGCCAACGCTGAAGCCGATGGCGATGAGCACCGCAATCAGCGGCAGGAACCCGCGGTCCATGAACGAACGGTTCGCATGGATGAAGTCGGCCTGGGATACCGCGGTGACGCCGCCAATGGAGTTGAGCGCATGCAGCGTGTCGGAGACCGAGGCACCCGGCTTCAGTGACACCGTGAGGAATGACAGGAGTCCGGAAGCGCCCGTGGCGTCCTGGGCTTCTTGCATTGGGAGGAACGCTATCTGGTACGCGAAGATGTTCCCGCCTTCCGAGATCCCAGCAACCTCGAACCGTGATTGGCCGATGAGGACGGTATCGCCGATGTTGATGCCGTATTCACGAGCGAACCCTGTGTCGATGATGATTTGCCCGGGCCCAGGGGTCCCGGCGCCTCTGATGACCTTGACCGGCCCAACGTCCGTCCCCGGGACATAGCCCACCAGCAGTGTCGTGGCATCCTGCGGCGGCCTCCCAGGTTTTTCTATCGTAATCATGTACCGCCTCGCGAAGATGGGCGTGACGGACTGGACGCCTGGGAGGGAGGCGACCTCCGGGGCCAGGGCTTGCGGCAGGCCGGGGGTAGCCGCGGTCAGGTCCGTGACGCCCTGGGGCATAACCCAAACGTCCGCGTCGACACTGGACACATAGGCCACGATCTGGCGGTTCCAGCCGCTGTACAGGCTCCACAGGACCATCATCAGCGTGACCGACAGGGCGACGCCTAGGATGCTGACCGCCAGCCGGGTCTTATCCGCGAAGAGGTTTTTGGTCGCAATCGTCAGCATGCTGGGTCACTCACAGGGCAGCGGCGAGAGGCTTGTGGGGAAATGCCAGCGCGAGACACGCCCCGCACGGTTGGCCGTGGCCGTTCTGGCCGGCTGCATCGCTTGTCACGGCCAGGCCCCGCGCCCTCTACCAATCCGGGCACCGAGGCAGGGCCTGTCCCATCAATGCCAGCGTATCCCGGGCGCATGCACAGCCCGTGCCCGCGCGGAGGTCACCTGTGAAGGTGCTGTGAGTCCCCGAGGCTGGATGTATCGTGCGGTGTGCAGGGCTGACGCCGGCCTGCCTCGGTGCGAACCGCGGTCGCCGACTTCAGCGCCAGGGAGAGCGTTCGGCATACACTTGGGGACAGGCCGACAGCCAGCACACCAGCAAGACAGCACACCAGTAAACAGGCTAGACAGCAAACCAGCCAGCCGGCACGCGGTAGGCTACGCCATCGATGGCAGGTGCGCACAGGCTGTCCTGTGCCGCATCATGTGACGGTCATGGACACCGACCGCCGCCATCCCCTGCTCCCCTTCGACCGCTCGGCCCTTCGGGGATTTCTCGCAGGGCAACGGATCGTCTCCGCCCGACTGCTCTCCGGTGGGCGCAGCAACACCACCTACCGGCTGGTCCTGAGCGACGGCGCCGTCTTCGTCCTACGCCTCCCCGCCCACGGCTCGGCCGACCGCGAGGCGTACATCATGGGGCTCGCCCGGCACCTGGTCCCGGTCCCAGAGGAGGTCTATCGCGGCGATGGGTGGTCTGTCTTTTCCTTCCTGGAAGGCACGCCCCTGGCGGACGCTCCCGAGCACTGCGGCGCCGCCGCCGAGGCTCTCGCCGCTCTCGGGAGGACCACCTTCGCCTCAAGCGGCGTCATCGAGGCAGACGGCGCCGTCACGCCCTTTCCCTTCGGCGGGCTCGCGGGGTTCGTCGAGCAGGCGCTGGAAGACCTCGGCGTGCGAGCGTGGAC
>JBJKQC010000280.1:0-8394 GCA_046705745.1 Dehalococcoidia bacterium | reverse complement strand
TCCAGGAGCTCGTCGGCCTCCTCGATGTCCACGAAGCCGCTGGAGACAATCTCCGGTTCGCCCAGCAGCTCTCCCGTGGCGTGGTCCAGCGGCACCACCACCACCACAAAACCGTCGCGCGAAAGGGTGCGGCGATCGCGCAGCACGGCGGACCGCACGTCCCACATGCGCAGGCCGTCCACGAAGATATGCCCGGCCGGGAGATGCTCCACCACCTCGGCGCCGTACTCGTCCACCTCAAGTATGTCGCCGTCCTCCAGCACCCGGATGTTCTCCGGGGGTACGCCCACGGCCCGGGCCAGGTCGGCGTGAGCGACCAACATGCGGTACTCACCATGGATGGGGACGAAGAACTTGGGCTTGACCAAGTCCAGCATAAGCTTCAGCTCTTCCTGGCTGCCATGCCCCTGCACGTGGACTTGGGCCGTCCGGCGGGTGAGGACACGAGCGCCCTGCCGGGTCAGATTGTCGATGGTGTTGGCAACGAGCGTCTCGTTGCCGGGAATGGTGGACGCCGAGATGATGACGGTATCGTCCTGCTCGATGGCGATGTCCCGGTTGCTCCGGTTGGCGATTCGGACGAGGACAGAGGTTGGCTCGCCTTGGGCGCCCGTGACGACGATGACCTGCTGGTTGGGCGGCACGTCCTTGAGCTGCTGCAAATCGACAATGGTCCCCGACGGTGCTTTGAGGTACCCATTGGCGACGGCCATGTTCACATTGTCGACCATGCTGCGGCCGGCGAACGCTACCTTCCGCCCGTGCTTCACCGCGGCGTCCACGATCTGCTGGACCCGGGCGACGAGCGAAGCGAACGTCGCGACAATGACGCGGCCGGGAGCCTCGGCCAACTCACGGTCCAAGGCCACGCCAACGACCTGCTCCGAAGGCGTGTAGCCCTGCACTTCAGCATAAGTAGAGTCGGACAACAAGAGCAGGACACCCTCGCGCCCCAACTCCGCCAGGCGCAGCAGGTCCGTTTTCCGGCCATCCACCGGCGTGTGGTCTATCTTGAAGTCGCCGGTGTGAACAACTAGGCCTGCGGGCGTGTGCAAGGCGATCCCACAAGCATCCGGAATGCTGTGACAAACGCGGAAGTACTCTGCGGTTATGGCCCCTAAGTCCAGCGTGTCGCCCGCCTGCACTTCTTCCAGCTTGTAGCGGCCGACGCCCGAGTGCTCGCGCAGCTTTACCTCGATGAGGTCGCGGGCCAGTGGAGGCGCATACACCGGCACGCGCAGGTCGCGCAAGACGTAAGGCAACGCACCGGTGTGGTCCTCGTGGCCGTGGGTGATGAGGACCGCGCGGACCTTGTCCTTGCGCTCCACAAGGTAGCTGGTGTCGGGGAGGACAAGGTCGACGCCATGCATTTCTGACTTGGGGAACATGACGCCAGCGTCGATAACGACGATGTCGTCATCGTACTCTACGGCCATCATATTCTTGCCGACCTCGCCAAGGCCGCCCAGCGGAATGACACGAATAGGATTGGGCATCTATGGACCTCGGGCCGATTAGAACATACTGAGCTGCTGCCCAGGAGGATCAGGCGGCTCTTGAGATGATTGCGAGGACGAAGGACCTTCCAACATGGACTGCTGCGTTGTCCCCAGAGACTGCTCCTGGGGCCTCTGGTTAAGCAGATCGCCAAGCTTGCCGAAGTCCTGCTCGATGGTGGCCCGCAGAGAGCTGTTGTGCAGCGCCGCGGCAGGGTGATACAGGGGGAAAAGCGTGATATCACCAAACCGCTTCGGCCGCGCGCGCAACTTGCTGATGGACTCGTTCGGAAACCACCGCGCCAGGGCGTGCCTGCCCAAAGGGACGATGACCTTGGGCTTGATGGCCTCTATCTGCGCGTCCAGATATTTGGAACAAGCCTGGATTTCACCGGGAAAAGGGTCTCGATTGTTGGGCGGACGGCACTTCACCATGTTCGTGATGAACACCTCCTCACGCTTGAGGCCGATGGAGGCCAGCAACTCGTTGAGGAAGTGGCCGGCCGCGCCCACGAAGGGGCGGCCCTGGCGGTCCTCATTGAAGCCAGGGCCCTCTCCAACGAACATGAGGTCGGCGGTGAAGGAGCCTTCGCCCGGCACTGCCAGGGTGCGAGTCTTGCTTAGGGCACAGTCCGTGCAGACGCGCACCCTTGCGTGGAGCGATTCGAGGTCAGGCACGCTGTGCCACCTCCGAGACGTTAGTCCTTGAAGCCCTTACCCTTGATGAAGGTAACGGCGTCATTGATCGTACGGATATTCTCGGCATCCTCGTCCGATATCTTCAACTGGGTGTCGCCGTTCGAGAATTCCTCCTCGAAAGCCATGATGAGCTCCACCAAGTCGAGGGAATCGGCGTTCAGGTCGTCGACGAAGGATGCTTCCGGGGTCACTGCAGCCTCGTCGGCGCCAAGTCGGTCGACAACCACGTTCTTCACACGCTCAAAAACGGTAGCCATGCGGACTCCTTACAGGTTATTGCTTACAGTCCTGCCCGGACTAGCTGGCTTCAAGCGCCGCTCCGAGCACGCCGTTGACAAACCTCGGGGACTGCTCCCCACCAAACTGCTTGGCCAACTCCACCGCTTCGTTGATAGCGACCTTCGGTGGGGTAGTGGAGCCGGGTCGGACTTCATATAACCCCAGCCTGAGCAAATTGCGATCCACAACGGTCAATTGCGCCACCGGCCACATGGGCGCGTATTTGGCAATGAAAGCATCCAGATCCTCTAGGGAGCCGAGCACTCCTTTGACGTACTCTTCCGCCAAGGCCATGACTTTGGGAGAGGCCTGGACGGAGGCGCCATGAGCTTGGAGGGAAGTCCGCCATGCGTGACCGGTGAGGTCTACTTCATACAGGACCTGCAGGGCCAGCACCCGCGCTCTCCGCTGGGGTGTTCCCCGGGACCGCCCCTCCGAAGCAGCTATCGAATCGCTCATAAGGCTGTTAAGGAACTCCCGGATGCCGGGAAAATCGGCGCATAGCTTACGTTAGTGACCGAAGTGCGTCTAGGTCTCCGATGGACACGGCCTCGGCAGAGGACACGATACGCTTGGCGAGACCGCTCAGCACTCTACCAGGTCCAACCTCCAAGAAGCGGGTCACCCCTTGCGCCGCCATATATTCAATGGACTGTTGCCAATACACGCAGCCACACAGCTGGTTGGCCAGCTCCTCCCGTATGGCCTCCTCGGACGAGAGAGGCAACGCCGTGGTGTTGGCGATGACAGGAACGCGCGCCGTCGACAAGGGTACCTCGGCCAGCGCCCGGTCCATCCCCTGCTGTGCCGGACGCATGACCTCCGTGTGGAAGGCCCCCGCCACATCCAGTCGGACTGCCCTGCGCGCGCCGAGGGCGGTGGCTTTTTTGACGGCCTCATCCAACGCAGCATTTGGGCCGGCGATAACGATCTGCTCGGCGCTGTTGACGTTGGCCACCTGCGCTCCCGTGCCCTCACACGCAGCCAGCGCCGCATCCAGTTTCAGCCCCAGGAGAGCTGCCATTCCGCTTGGCGTGGCACTAGCTGCGGCCTGCATGAGGCGGCCGCGCAGCCGAACGAGCCGAAGCCCAGTGGCCAGGTCGATCACCCCTGCCGCCACCAACGCAGTGTACTCTCCCAGGCTGTGCCCGGCATGGAACGCGGCGGCGGGCATGGCCTTGCCCAAACGCTCCTCCATGGCCTTGAGAACGGCAATGCTCACGCATAAAAGCGCGGGCTGCGCGTTGTCTGAGCGCACGAGATCCTCAGCCGGGCCATTCAAGACCGTCTTGCTCAGATGAACTCCAAGCACGGCGTCCGCCTCTTCGAAGACGGCGCGAGCAGACGGGCAGGAGGCATGGACCTGCGCCCCCATGCCCACGAATTGCGCACCTTGGCCCGGAAACAGGAATGCGGTTAGGCCGTCAGGCATGGCTTCTCTCGGATGGCGACCGTGGAAAATGAGCGCCGAAAGCTAAAGCTCGGACTCCACGCCCAGGATGTCCCGGCCGCGATAGTGCCCACAAGCGGCACAGACGCGGTGTGGGTGCATGAGCTGGTGGCAGTTGGGGCACTCGATCAAGTTAGGAAGTGGAGCGTGGCGATGGGCGCTATTGGTGCCCTGGCGAGACTTGGAACGCTTGCGCTTGGGAAGTGGTGGCATGGCAGTTATATTCTCTCGGCCGGCAGTCCCGGCGGCTGTCTAGCTTAGCAATTCCCGCAGCTTCGCCCAGCGCGGGTCGACCTGCGGCTCACAATTACAGTTTGTTTCGTTTCGATCAGCCCCACACTCAGGACAGATGCCCTTGCAGTCGGGGCGGCACAGGGGCGCCATAGGCATCGCCGCCAAGCGGTACTGGCGCAACGCCTCCGTGAAGTCTATGACGTGGTGGTCATCTATTTTCAGTGAATCAGCCTCTTCCACATCATCGTATCGGAGCTTAGCGCCGGTGTTGACCTCCACTGAAGGCAGATAGACATCATCCACCTCGACTTCAAGCCAAGAGGTGAACGGGACCAGGCACCGGCTACAAGTCTCGTCCACGGAAACACTAACCGTCCCGGAGGCCCAGATTCCCTGGTCCGTTTTGGTGAGCGTCAGCCGCCCATGGACATCTGCTGGTGCACAGTCATCCGCCTCCAGCAAAGCACCATCAATATCCACGACCCGCGTCGCACCCGCATGCTCTTTCAAGAGCTGGGCGACATTCACTAGGAGGTCCATACCACACAGCCTCACCGCACAATGGCTCATTATACCTGGCCCAATTCATAGGCCGCAAACGCTACGCGGCGGGCGAGGGTCTTTCGGTTCTCGGCCAGGGGTTCTGCGCCAGCAGTGCTGCGGACTGAGTAGGCCCCGGCCTGCAAGGCCGGCGCGGTGTTGCGCAACACTAGCCGCAACAGCCCGCAAAATACCCGGGACCCATGCGCAAATCATCCGCAAACGAGCCGAAGCAAGTGCAACAACGAATGCCTTTACACAAGGCCACGGCCTGGCACAAAGGCTGGGCGTTGGTAGTCTTTTTCGGAACACCCCGCCGGCTGTGCGGGCAAGTAGTCAAGGGCGCCACCGAATGGCATGACCGAAGCGCCCACTGCCATTATATCGCCAGCAGGCATTGGAACGGAAGGGGCAATTGGCACCAGGGAGAACCGACAGGTCCTACCCGACGGGCAGGCAGGATTGTACCCACGCGAACACCTTCCCGAACGCCTTTGCTGGATCCAGCGGCGCCGCGTTGCCGCACTCCTCCGACAGGCACCACCAGACGGCTAACGGCATTTGGAATCGCATGGAGTGGCCCTGTCCTTCAGCGTTCTCCTGAGTCCTGTAACGATGTAAGATATCGCGACAGCGCCGGACGGCGCAGCAACGACGATAAGCGTCGCGCAGTTCTTGCCGGCGTGAACATACCGCCGGGGGTGTGATGGTTAGCACGGACGACCAGTGGAGCGAAAAAGGAGGAAGCTCGGACAGCCAGCATCAGGTCGCGCTTGCGGGAACGGCGGTTGAGACGAGCCCTTTGGCCCCTGCCGACGTGGTGCTGAAGCTGGACCACGTGAGCAAGTTCTTCGGCCCGGTCCAGGCCGTGAAAGAAGCGTCGTTAGAGGTGCACCGCGGAGAGGTGCTCACGCTCTTGGGTCCGAGCGGCTGCGGAAAGACCACGACCTTGCGCATGATCGTCGGCCTCGAACGGGTCTCCGAGGGTGAGATCATCTACGGTGGGCGGATTGTGGACTCAGCCACTCGTCGGCAGTTTGTTCCCCCGCACAAGCGGAACATGGGCATGGTCTTCCAGTCCTACGCGATCTGGCCGCACATGACCGTGTTCGAGAATGTCGCCTATCCATTGAAAATCCGTCGGGTCAAGGGGCGTGAGGTACGGGAGCGCGTGGGCCATGCCCTTGAGCAGGTGGGGCTCGCCGGCTATGAGCAGCGTCCAGCGACCATGCTGAGCGGCGGGCAGCAGCAGCGCGTGGCGGTTGCCCGTGCCTTGGTCTTCGAGCCGGACATCCTGCTCATGGATGAGCCATTCAGCAACCTGGACGCCAAGCTCCGAGAGCAGATGCGAGGAGAGCTACGCATCTTGCAGCGGCGCCTCGGAATCACCGTGCTGTTCGTCACCCACGACCAAATCGAAGCGCTAAGCCTCTCAGACCGCATCGTCGTGATGAACCAAGGGAAGATAGAGCAAGTGGGCACTCCGGTCGAGTTGTACCGGCACCCGGCTACTCCAGCGGTCCGGGACTTTCTGGGGCGGACCATCATGTTCCATGGCCAGATCGTCCGCCATGAGGCGGCGGGAAGCGCAACTGTCCGACTCCAAGATGAGAGAGGACCATTGGTGCTTGCCCGGCACGTGGCCGAAGACGGCCTGGCACCCGGCGACCCGTGCGCAGTGGCGATCAGACCCGAAAGCATCCACGTAAGGCCAGGCGACGGTAGCGCCGGTCAGCAGGCGAACGCGGTTGCGGGCAAGGTAGAAACGCTCCTGTTCATCGGTGACCGTTATGAGGCAGCGGTGGCGTTGCCATGGGGACAGTCCGTGGTCATCTACCTGCCGCCATCGGATGAATGGCAGGAAGGCCGGGACATCGTGATCGATCTGCCCGCCGAAGACGTGCACGTCTGGCCCGCTTAGAGCGGTTTGTATTGCTGGTACGGTTGTGCAGCCTGGGGAGCGTTTTCGCCCCCATCCTATCCTTCCTCCTCAGGGGGAAGGCACTTCTGAAGCGCTCAACTATGCGCCATTACCGGACATCCACCCCTAGACCGCTCTGGTTGCTCGAGCGCAGCCTGCCGGTGAACGTGCGGCTCCGCTCCTGCCCATGACCATTATCCCTGACGATTCCTTGACCAATGGCGGATCCGCCTAGAGCGGACGCACGATAGGCCCACGTCAACTGAAGGATGCCGTCACGCCCGTTTCGCGCGACTCTCTCCCTGGCAGAGTTGGCGCATCGAGCGGGAGGTGAAGGTGCTCCGCCTAATCCCCATTGCCATCATGATTATCTGCTCGCTGTTGCCGGGGAGCAGCACCGCTTTGCGAGCGGCGCCATCGAACCAGACGGCCCCCCTGCAAATGAGCCTCTCCACCGTATCCGCTCGGCCAGGCGACACCGTTAGTGTGCCGCTATCGGCCTCAAACCTTCCGAGAGGAGGGCTGTCCGTTTTCAATGTGGTCGTCTCCTACGACAGCGGAGCGTTGGACTTGACCAGCGTCCGGCCGGGTTCATCTTCGTGGCCCGGTCCCATCGTGGACATCAATAACGCGAATGGGACCGTCCGCATCGCGAATGTCCAGTCCAACGGCGTGACGGGCAACCAGACTCTCGCCGTCCTAGAGTTCCGTGTCTCCCAAAACGCCTACGGGGTCTATCCCCTCAAGCTTACTTCCGCGGACGCTGTCAGCGTGAACGCCGTATCACTGACCGCCGCCACGAGAGACGGCGCCATCCTGGTGGGAACAAGTGGGGTGCTCCCACCGCCGATCACTCCCACGCCAACGACCGCCATGACTCCAACGCCAACACTCACGCCTACTCCGACGCCCACGGCGAGCCCCACCGCCACACCTACCGCTACGCCGACAGTACCGATGCCGACGCCCATTTATACCGCCACGCCGACGCCCTCCCCCACTCCAACGCTCACTCCGGCAGGGGCGCCCAGCGCAACGCCGCCACCCCCAGCCACCCCGGGGACCGGCGGGCCCAGCGGGACCTCTTGGTCGATCACACTGCCCATTCAATTGGACGAGGCCAGCGCGCAGGCATTGAACGAGATGCTTGCTCAGTCCGGTGTGACCGCACATGCCCAGCTCGGCCGTGTCACTCCCGTGCTCAAGGACGGGATGCTTACTTATTCGGTGCCAGTAGCCGGCCTCCGGAAAAGCGACAAGTTAACAGGGCCGTTCCAACTGTCGTTGGGATCTCTTGCCTTGAATGGCGCAGGCGGCACTGGAAAGGGCAATATCGCCTTCGCCAGCGGTGCGGGAGTAGATGGGCAGGCAACCCTTGTACCCAATGATGGCGTGCTCCAGGTGGAACTGCGCCAACCGCACCTCTGGCTTACATCCAGTGTGCTGCCGGCATCCAGCGTCGCCGGAATAACGCCGCAGGCGGGACACATCGGAGCCTCCATCGATGCCGTGCTCACCAACGTCCCAGAAGCCGCTTCCGTCACACTTTCCTTCCTAGGCAGTAGCGAGGTCACGTCCACAGCACAAGGCGTGGCGCATGCCTCAAACTCGGCGCCGGTTGGTCTGCAAGGGGATGTGGCCTTCGCCGTCCAACTGCGGCAAACGGGGCTGGACGGTGCTCTGGGGACGACAACGGTTAGCCTTTGGACCGACAAGAGCTGGCAGGATACCGAACTGGCGCAAGGTAAGCAGATGATGGTGGCCCGAGTTGCAGC
>JBJKQC010000279.1:0-4296 GCA_046705745.1 Dehalococcoidia bacterium | reverse complement strand
GCGCAGGTCATCCGCGTCCTGTTGCTGCTGGCGCTGACGGCCCTGGTCTACACCGGCACCGTGCAGGTCTGGCACATTTACCTGATCACGGTCGTCACGGGCGTTGCGCAGGTGGTGGACTCTCCCGCCCGGACCTCGCTCGTTCCGGCGACGGTGCCGCGTCCCCATCTCTTGAACGCGATGGCGTTGAATTCATCCACGCGGCAGCTGGGGATGTTGATTGGCCCGCCCATCGCCACGGCGCTGATCGTACCTTTTGGGGCGTACGTCGCTTATGCGGTGCAGGTTGGGGCTTACGCCGTGAGCATTGGAGCGCTGGCGTTCCTGGCCGTGAAGCCGCTGGAAGCGCGGAGCCTCAAAGGCGTGCGGATGGCGGACGTGACGGAGGGGCTGACGTTCGTCTGGAAGACGCGGTTCTTGGCCTCGGTGCTGGTGCTGGACGCCTTTGCCGTGGTCCTCACGAGCTGGCGCGTCCTCACGCCGATTTTCGCCATCAACATCCTTCACGGGACGCCGTCCACCATTGGGCTGCTGCTGGCGGCGCCGGCGGCGGGCCGGGTGATGGGGACGGTGTTCCTGCTGGTGGCCGGGAACATCCGGCGCCAGGGGCTTTTCATACTGACGGTGACGCTGGGCTACGCGGGTGCCGTGGCGCTGTTCGCCCTATCGCGGCAGGTGTGGGTGTCGTTGGCGGTGATGACGGTCGTCGGTGCGACGGACGGCGCGGGGGCGATTGTGCGCTCCACGGCGGTCCAGATGGTGGCGCCCGAGGCGATCAGGGGGCGCGTGACATCGGTGTCGCAGATATTCGCGCAGGGCTCGCCCGCCGTTGGGCAAATGGCGACGGGCGCGGTGGCGGCCGCACTCGGCGCTCCGGGCGCTTTGCTCGTGGGCGCGGCGCTGGCGGCCGGGGCGGCGGTGGTCGTCGGCACGCGCATCCGGGAGGTCCTGAGCTTCCGCGTGCACGAGTAGCGGCGGAGGCAGTGAGCGGCGGCGCTGGTCGGGGGAAACGCTTGGCGGAGCCAGCTTCTCAGCCCCATCCTGGCCTTCCCTCCGACAAGCCGGAGTCTTCGACTTCCGACGAGCCGGAGTCTTCGACCTCAGGGGAAAGAGACTTCCGAGGCGGGAAGTGGGGGCCCTTATCGTATGTCTACCCCTAAACCGCTCTAGACGAGCGCCCCGGACACGTTATGCCCGAGGCGCCTTCATTTTCAGGGTCCGCGAACTGGGGTTATTCGCCGTCGATGAAGCGGATCTTGTCCAGGCGGTCGAAGTTGTGGAGGGCGTCGATCCAGCGGATGGTGCCTGAACGCGAGCGCATGACGAGGGATTGCGTCTGAGCGCCGCCCGCGAAAAAGCGGACGCCTCGGAGCAACTCTCCGGAGCTAGCGCCGGTGGCCGAGAAGAAGACATCATCCCCACTGACGAGCTCTTGCGCGGTGTAGACGTGCTCCAAGTCCAGGCCCGCCGCCAGGGCGTCCTCGCGCTCCTTGTCGTCGCGCGGCCACGGCTTGCACAGGATCTCGCCACCCAGACAGCGGATGGCGGCGGCGGTAAGCACGCCCTCGGTCGTCCCGCCGATGCCCATCAGCATCTGCACACCGGTGTTGGGCAGAGCAGCCTGGACGCCGGCCGCGACATCACCATCGCCGATGAGCTTCACCCTGGCGCCGGTGGCGCGGATTTCCTTCAACAGCTGGTCGTGGCGTGGACGGTCGAGCACGACGACCGTTACCTCTCCCACCTTGCGCCCCATGGCCCTGGCCACGTTGTTGATGTTTTCCTCGACCGAGGCGTTGATGTCGATGGCGCCCTTGGCCGTGGGCCCGACGCATATCTTGTTCATGTAGAAGACTTCACGGGGCACGTGCATGGTGCCCTGGGCGGACATGGCGATGACGGCGATGGCGCCGGGCAGCCCCTTGGAGAGCAAGGTGGTGCCGTCGATGGGATCGACGGCGATGTCCACCTTGGGCGCGTGGCCGTCGCCGATGCGCTCGCCGATGTACAGCATGGGCGCTTCGTCTTTTTCGCCTTCGCCGATGACGACGATGCCTTCCATGCTAATGCCGCCCAGGGTGTGCCGCATGGCGTCCACGGCGGCCTGGTCGACGAGGTTCTTGTCGCCGAAGCCCATGTAGCGGGAGGCGGAGAGCGCCGCCGCTTCCGTGGTGCGTACGAGCTCCATAGCCAGGTTGCGCTCTATGGGCCGTCGTACGGGGGTCCTGGTTGCTGTGCGCTGCGCCATTGGTCTCCTCCCTTGCCCGGTTGGCGGGGCGATTATAGCAGGGCGACACCGCTGCGCCTCCCACCGATGGCGTAGAGGCGATGGCGCGGCGGAGGGAACACGAGGCGGAGGAGACAAAAGAGAGGGCGGTGAAGCTCTCGCCGCCCTCTCTGGGTGTTGATTACAGAGCCTAGGCCCGATGCCTAGCCGAAGGTCAGGTCGAGGGCGTTGTTGCCTCCTGCCTGGTATGTGCTGGTCTGGGTCGCCTTTGTGGCGTCAACCCAGAACTCGACAGAGGCGCCGTCATAGCCGCTGGTGAATGGGGCCGCGACCAGCGTGTACTTGCCCGAAGTCGTCACCTCGTCGGAGAACCAGAGGTCCGGCAGACCGCTCTTGGAGAGGTGTACGTATACGCGCTTGCCGGATGCCAAGGGAGCGCCGTTGAAGGTGGCGTTGCCTTGGAAGATGGCGGGCAACGGCGGGGGGCTGTTGGGCGTGCCCGAGCCGGACCCCGGCTGCTGCACTACCACGACGCCGCTCTGGAGGCGGGGGATGACCAGGTTGGCGAGCGCTTGAGCGGAGGCGCCGTAGACTTCCCCGGTCTGGCCGAGGCCGATGGCGATCATGTGCGACTCGGCCATGCGGATGCCACGCAGGTGGCCTTGCTGGTCGATAAGCACGGCGCCTTCCGCACCCGTGCCGCTTTGGGCCTGCACCTGAATGAACTGGATGCCACTGCTCAGGTCTTGGCGCACGCCAATGACCCGGGCCGTTCGCGCATCCACCGAAGCGCCGCCCGCTGTGAACTGCAGCAGGATCAGGTCATCACCGACGGCAGGTGCGCTGAGAGGGTCTACCTTCAGGAACGGAAGGTTCCCGTTGTTGTTCACTACCTGGAGCAAGGCTAGGTCCAAGTTGTCGTCACGCCCGACGACCCAGGCTTGGCCGCTCACTCCGGCCTCGGTCTTGAAGTCGGCGACAGGGGCCATGCCCAGATTGGTGGATGTGGTAAGGATGAGGCCATTGCCGACCATGACGCCGTTCCAGGCGTTGCCTCCGGCCTTCAAGTAGACGAGGGCGGGCTCGGCCATGGAGATGACCTGCTGCGGTGACAGCGTCGGCGTGGGCGTGGGCGGCGGCGGCGTTGGAGTAGGCGTCGGCGTGGCCGTGGGCTCCGGCGTGGGCGTGGGCGGCTGCGGCGTTGGGGTCGGCGTGGGCGCCGCGCACGCGGCCAGAAGCGCGCCAAGGACAAGGGCCATGAGTGAGACTATGAAAGGTCTGCGAAAGCGTTTCATTCTATCTGTCTGCCGTTCCGTTTGAATTTTCGCGATGGGCAAATACTGAGGAAGGATAGCCGTGGCTATCCAGAAAGACGAGGCGTTTGGGTAACGGGCTAGGCGCATTCTACAGTAACGATGTAGCGCAACAAACGTTGTTTGAGCATTGTCTCAAACAAAGTCTAGAACTGTGACCAGGAGCGCTGTGTGCTATACTGGCTTCGTACGACCCCCAGCCTCTGGGGGTTTCATTTTGATAGGCGAAAGCGCATGTATGACAGGCTGGAAAGACTAGTCCAACGAGCGGAGGAGATAGAGTCCCTTCTTGCCACACCGGAGGTCGCTTCCGATCCGGACCAGTTGAGCAAGCTGGCGAAGGAGCGAGCTGATCTGCAGCCGGTGGTGTCCACTTACCTGCGCTACCATGCCGCTCAGGCGGAGCTGGCCGACGCCCAGGCGCTCGCGGACGACAGCGACCCCGAGCTGGCGGCGATGGCGAAGGAAGAGATTCCGGGGCTGACGAGCAAAACGCAGCAGTTGGAAAGCGAGCTGCGGCTTGCCCAGCTGCCCAGGGACCCCAAGGACGAGAAAAACGTCATCATGGAGATTCGCGCCGGCACCGGAGGCGAGGAAGCGGCACTCTTCGCGGCGGACTTGTACCGCATGTACCTTCGGTTCGCCCAGCGGCACGGTCTGAAGACGGAGATCATCGATACGAGCGAGAGCGGCCAGGGGGGCATCAAGGAGGTGGTCTTCGAGGTCAGCGGGAAGGGCGCGTACCGACTGCTCAAG
>JBJKQC010000278.1:0-5470 GCA_046705745.1 Dehalococcoidia bacterium | reverse complement strand
GACGTGGAGGAACTTACACCCGGACCTGCGCAGGTCCGGGTGTAAGTTCCTCCACGTCGCCGACGCCCAGAAGTAACTGCCTGCGGGTTCCCATTTCCGTCATGTAACCGAAGACCTGCTCGACTGGTCTCCTGATATGAATGCTCGCTCGGGTCGTCACGGCAAAGAGCCTGCCCTTGGTAGAGATAGTGGACACCAGCAGATTACACCACTCATTTATTGTCGGTTGGGGCCCCGGGGGACGCGTCCTAGCGCTTTGGCGAGTAAAACTGCTGTGTTGGGGGGTTAGAAGTGAGAGCCCCACATAGCCGATCGACGAAGGGCAGGGCAAATGGCCAAGGCCTTGCGACACAGTTCAAGACTAACAGGCGCGCCAACAAGCAATGGACCGCCGTTCACACTCCATGACCTGCCTTCTGCAGGAGAGGTCGTATGGACCGTGGCGCCCGAGGCTGGAGGCCCGGTAGGGCCACAGACTCTGGAAGCCGCACGCCGCGACTTGCCAGCCACCGCCGGTAAAGAAGCAGCGCTGCGGTTACGGCCAGGAACGTCGCGACATCCACAAGGGGACCGCCGGCCGCTAGCTCTAGAGCAACCCGTCCGCCAGCACCGGCTAGCTCAATCAAACGTTCACCCATGTCGCCCGCGACGGCGGCATCCTTCGTCAATAGAAAAAGCACCAGCGTGGACGCCGCCAGAACCAAATCGCCGCGTGAGCCCAACACCCGGCCCAGACCGATACGGCCCAGTTTGCTTCCATGAATAGGCTGGAAGCGCCGATGGACCTGCAAGCTGAAGTCTGCCGCCATTTTGACGACGTTCTCCCTGGCGTTAGCGCCGGTCTTGATCGCGCCCGCCGAGCTCTTGGGAAGTGACCCGGCGTTGGCGGGCATCACACCGCGGCGCCGAACAGAAGAAGACGAAGCCTTCGTTGGGCATTGGAGCCCGCGGACCAGCATCCGCAGAAAGCGCCCGCTCCGATATCCTGCCTGCTCGTAGCGGGCCTCCACCTTTGACTTTGTCCGAGCTTGGGCCCCAGGAGAGCGGCAACCGGCTTGCTGAGAGCCAAGTCTTGGCAAGACTTCTGCTTGATAGCCATCAATTTGCCCACGACCAGGCTTGGGTCGGGTGAAGCCGATCGTCAATGGTTTGGTCTCCTCGCCTAGCCACTCTTCATGACTCATGTCATCACGGACATACTAGTTGACTGGCTGAGCGATGGTGTTAACAAATGATTATGGCAATGCCAACGGTCCGTGAATAGACACGTGGGCCATTAGGAGCGACTCGAACGTGATTAGTATGGTAATCACGTGATCTGCCGCTCACGTGAGCGGCAGATCAGGAACGCTCCCTAGGGACTCATCCCTCCGTCCTTTCACTCAGCAGGAGGAACTCGGGCCACGACGACGTTGGCAAGGCAATCGCGGATTGGCTCATACTCGCCAAAGACTGGCCGTAGCCCGTGCAGAGAGGCAGATTTCGAAGCTGAGGACGGTGTAGTTCGCATAGCCTAGCCCTATCTGGCGAGAACTTATTGGGGCAATCAACCTTGCTCGCCCCGAAGGCCTTCTACAACATAGTGTTCTGCGATGGTGACTGCGCGTCGGTCCAGCCTACCAATGCTAAATGACCCGTACTTGCATCCGGCTTGTTTGGCAGAGCCGCGGGGCAGTAAAGTCGGGTTGATTGCATGTGACTCCACGAAGGCCACCCCTGTAGCAGTCCCGTCGGCAGCCTAGCACCACTCCTCAAGGGCAAACGCTCAGTTCAGGTAACGTGGAAAACCATTGATTCGTAACAAGGTGGGGCGCAGAAAGGCGCAGGCACTCGCAGGGCCCGAAGGAGGACGAAATTGGCTCCCGACTTTGAAGACTATGCAAACACGAATGTGGCTGCTGCGGTGGCAGTGACTGCGGCTGTCGTCTCGAACCGCGGCCGCCGGATATTACGGCGTGGCGCCGTCTATGGCACCGCCGGTGTGTTGATGGCCCGTGATGTGGTGGCCGCTTTCGGGCGCGGCATCACGCAAGGTTTCCGCAGCGATGAGACAGAGCATGAGGAAACGGCCGCAGACCATGAGGGTGGGGAGCCACGGCCTGCGACCAGCGAACCGAGTGCTGACCAGGGAGAAGAAGGCCGCGAGTAGGTGGCGTCTTCCTTTCCGTCAGACCAGCGGAATCATCATTCCGCTTGCTTCGGCTTTTTTTGCTTCGTAGAGGACAAGCACAGGAGGAGTAGCGATGGCGCGAGAACGTCGGGGGAGGTCCCGTGGAGGCCCGGCGCCTCAAAAGCGGCGCCAGGGCAACAAGCAGCAAAGCACGAATGGGCAGACGTCCCATTCTGGTAACGGCACTCATCCTAATCAGATGGAGCATGCCGAAGAGGTCATCGACCGCGTGGGCAAGCGCGTGGGCCAGTGGATGCACGAGGCGAGCATCTGGGCAATAACCGCCGCCGCACGCGCGCGTGAAGAAGCCGAGGACATCTGGGCGGACGCTCAGAACATTCGGCGCGGAGGCTCGCCCTGAAAGTAGCTCAGGAGGAGCTTCCCGCTCACGGCGTTGGGCTTGGGGCCCACGGCGGGGTAGCATCGTCCATCTCGAATCAACTCCCTGTTACCGCTGGGTCATAGCATGGCGACTGCTACTGCCACCAACCGGCCCCGTTTGCTGCACGCACTTCCCGGCCGCATACGCGTCCATCTACCGGACTGGAAGCGCGCGGACGTACGGGTGGTCGAGCGTGAAATCCGCAAGCTGGCCGGCGTGCGAAGCGCGCGCGGCGAACAGCGGACAGGCAATGTCCTCGTCCTGTTTGACTCCAGC
This sequence comes from Dehalococcoidia bacterium, assembly GCA_046705745.1. GTDB lineage: Bacteria > Chloroflexota > Dehalococcoidia > Lucifugimonadales > Australimonadaceae > JBJKQC01. Next base: position 2,642 of record JBJKQC010000278.1, on the reverse strand, counting down.
GTTACCCGTACAGAGAGGCTTCTCGGACAACTCGAGGCCCTCCGCAGGGTGATCGCTGAAGGAGAGGAGTACACACCTGAAGCACCGCAACAAGAGGAACCCCCGCCGATAGAGCGTGAACGGCAGGGGCACATCCACCGAATGCGGATTGCAGTGCGGGGCCTGGAGCGAGACCCGGGGCTGAGCCGCGCCATCGAGGCGCATATCGCACGAGTCCCCGGGGTGCGCGGGAGGGCGAGTCCCCTCACTGGGCGGGTCTTGCTCGAATGGTCCGATGACAGCATTGATATCGATAGCCTTGTCGCCGAGATCACCCGGACTGAACTGCCGCCACTGCCCGAAGAGAAGCGGTCGATGCACCCAATGGCGAAGGAGCCGCTGGTGGAAAGCCAGTCCCGGCTTCTGCTAGCCACGCTTGGCCTTGCGTTCTTAGCGGTGCGCCGTGGACTTGGCCGAACAGGCCCCCCAGTCAGCTCCCCTGTCCCAGTTGCCATCAATGATGCCATTAATCTAATCAAGAGCTTCCCGGCCCCACGCAATGCAGCACGCAAGCTGCTTGGCCGCTATGTGGCGGACACGGTCTTTACGGCGGCAGGCAACCTTAGCGTTGTCTTATCCGGCAACCCCATCGGGCTGGCGCTCAATCAGACGGAGGGACTGCGGCACCGGGTCGAGGTCTCGGGGCGCAGGGCTGCATGGCAGCGGTATCAGGAGCGCGTCGAACGCGAGCCGGTGTACAGGCCAGGGACTATTGTCCACGCGGAAGGTGGAGACAGGCTGCCGTATGCCGCTAGGGTCCTGGAGGGTTCCGGCACGACTATCGGCCCTGATGGCGCTCCCCTACCCCTGCGCCTTGGAAGCGTCGCTCCACCCGGCACCCCTCTCTACGGAGGCCCGTTCACCGTGCAGATGGAGATTCCGGATGCGTTCACGCCGGAACCACGCCCCGCACCGCCACCCGGCGGTTACGTCGAACGCTACCTCAAGCTCAGCAGCCTGGCGTCCATCGCCTATGCAGTCTTCCGCGGCCTGCTTACGCGCTCCATGGCACAAGCGTACCTGGGGCTGCTGACCGTGAACCAACGTCCGGCCCTGGTCGGGGGTGAGGCCGCGGATGCTGGGGCATCCGCGCGCGTCACCCGCGCCGGCGGTGTAGTGGTCAGCCACCGCTCTGAACGGAATATCCGCTTGCCCCAAGTGCTCATCCTCGACCAGCCATCGCTGATTATCGAGGGATTTGAGGTGGCGGGAGTTCTTTCATTGGACGACGGGTTTTCAGAGGAGCGCATACTCGCCGTGGCAAAGGGCGTGTCCCAAGCGGCTGGCCAGCCATGGGGCGCGGCCTTCCCGCCGATCCGTGCCCAGGTCTTTCCCGAAGGCCGCTTCGACGGGACGGCCGCCGAAGCGCAGCGTGGCGAAGAACACTATTCGCTCGGCACCGCCGTCACGGGCCTGCCGGCCTCTGTAACCAGCCGTCTACGGGAGCGGGGGAACCAACTTCTGACGCTGCGAAACGTGCGTGACGATAAGCTGCTTGGACTTGTGGCCATCAGGCCACGGCTTGCGCGGGGGCTCGACGAACTGACCGCAGTCTGCAGGCGCTATGGCGTGCAACTGCTGCTCGCCGTTGGTGGCCCGGACCAGGCCCGGGGCGCTCTGTCGCGCCACTCAGGCCTGTCCCTCTGTGAGATGGGCCCGGATTTGACTGGGGAGGTGCGTGCCTGGCAACGGCGCAATGCTCTCGTTGCATTCGCTTCCAACCACGGCCAAGCGGGGCCGGCATTTGCCGCGGCCGACTTGGCCATTGCGGTTACGAGCTCACGTGGTGAGTTTCCTAGCCGGGCGGACATTCTGGTACCCGACCTTAGCGGGCTGGCAACTGTCATCGAGGCCGGGGCACGGCGGGAGATGTCCGCGCGTGACTCCACCTCCATCGCAATATTTTCGAACGCCGTGGGCATGCTCCTCGCCAGCAGGCCGGGTCGGCTGGCGACCAATGTCCCATCGATTGGAGCAATCGCGGCCATCGCCCTCGGCTGGTGGAGGCTCCGAGGTGGCGAGCGCCCCCGTTCGCCCTTGACCCAGCTTATGGACCCGCAGCCGGAGCGCTGGGGCAGGCGGAGCATTGACTCGGTGCTGGCGTCGTTGGATACCCGTCGGGAAGGACTGACGGCCGACGAAGCGGACGCGCGACGACTCCGGGTAGTTCAGCCCGAGCAGCAGCACCTCATCAGGAAAGCCGTCATAGAGCAGGTCCGCTCGCCGGTCGTAGGGGTCATGGCCTTTGGAGGCGTCCTCACCCTCCTCGCAGGCAACGTGCTCGACTTGCTGGTCATTGGCGCCACACTGGCCTTCAACGTCGCTGTCGGCGCCTGGCAGGAACACAAGGCAGACCAGACGGTGGAGGCACTGCACGAGCTCGTGCGGCCCTCCGCCCGCGTCATTCGTGACGGTCGCCGGGTGACCCTCCCCGCCGACCAGATAGTGTCTGGGGACGTGCTGGTGCTCGCGCCGGGCCAGCGCGTTCCTGCCGACGCCCGGTTGATGGACGCCGAAGGACTGGAAATTGACGAGGCCGCCCTGACGGGAGAGTCCTTTCCGGTCCTCAAGGGCCCCAATGCCTCAGACCCGCAGCAGAGAAT
>JBJKQC010000277.1:0-4372 GCA_046705745.1 Dehalococcoidia bacterium | reverse complement strand
CACGTCACCTTCCCCATCGATAGCTGGTTCAGCGCCGGCGTCTACCTAGACCGCCATTGCACAGAGCGCTACGATCTCACGGCCGCCTACTCCGACAAGGTCCGCTGCCCGTTGCTGGTCATCGGCGGGAGCGAAGAGCACCACCCACGGATGAAGGACGCCGTCCGGGACATCCACGCCTTGGCGAAGAAGGGCAACCCGGACGCCGAGATGGTGATCGTGGAGGGCGGAGACCACGGCCTGCAGAACAAGGACCCGGAGCTCATGAGCACCGTCATCGGCTGGCTGGAGCGCGTTGGCTCCAAGGTTCGCGTGTAGTGGGGTAGGGGCCGGTCGCCGGCTCACCGTGTGTTGCCCGCGATTCTTAGGAGCGAGGCATGCCTTGCTCCTTATCTGCCTGCGCGTTAGCCGTTGTGCCTAAGCCCGGCCTGCAGCGCAAAAAGAGGGCGCCCCTTCAAGGGGCGCCCTCCTAGAACTTCCGCTGATGGCCGGGTCTAGTGGCCGCCACAGCCGCACGAGCCTCCGCATGCACAGCCATGTCCCGTGGACTGGATGTTGGGGTTGTTGATGACGAACCCGCTCCGCATCAACCCGTCGCTGTAGTCGATCTCCGCCCCTTCCAGCAATGGAGCGCTGTCCGCGTCCGTAATCACCCGGACCCCATCCTCGTGGAGGACCAAGTCGTCCTCGGCCAGGTTCTCCTCCAGAGCCAGCATGTACTGGGCACCATGCTCGTTGGGGACCACGATCACCCGCAACGCCCCCTCGGACTGGCCCTCCTCTTCAAGGATCCCCTTCAGCTTCTCAACAGCGGTGCCAGTTACGGTAATCATGTAACTCCTCTATGCGTCGAACTTGATGAACTTGATGAACTCTAGAGAATTATAACTCCGTCTGGAAAAAATAGCAGGTTGGCCAGATGCAGTCAAGGATTGCATCTGGGCAGACGATCTCCGACAATAGTTACTGAGTTCACAAAGGCGCCGTCTTGGTGCGTTCACGTAATACCGGCTGGATCGAGTGGCGGAGGGGCATAAGAGAGAGCGATATACGTGTGTAGCGCTACCGCGGTTTTCGTAACCAACCGTCGAATTTAGGAGAATGGTATTTACTATGGCGAACAGGCAGAAGTCGGCACGACCCATTGTTCTTGATGACCTAGACGACAAGCTCATTTCTCTGTTGCAGTCAAACGGACGCGCCTCGAACATCGAGCTGGCCAAGAAAGTCGGCGTCAGCGAGGGCACGGTGCGTCGCCGGTTCCGGAACCTCATCAAGGATGAGGTCATCCGTGTCGTGGCCATACCTGACCCGTCGAAGCTCGGACGTGGCACCACCGCGCTCATCGGATTGCAGGTGGACCCTGCTCAGGTTGACCCGGTGGCTTCCGCGCTCTCGAAGGTCGAAGAGGTCCAATACGTTTCCGTCACGACCGGCGCCTATGACATTTTCCTTTGGGTGGCCCTTTCGTCGCCTGAAGAGCTTTCCGAGTTCCTCCGCTCCAAGATCGGGAGTATCGAGGGGGTCCGGCGGACGGAGACCTTCGTCAATCTCTCCATCAAGAAGAACCCCGGGGGGCCTAGCGCCATCAGCGTCAGCTAGCGCGGCGTGAGTCAGTGCGTTCCAAATCAACGCGCGCTCTGGTAGACTAGGCCGCACGCCCAAATGGGCTAACTACCATGGGCACATATGGAGGGTGAGCTGCGAGATGGCCTACGTCATTACGGAACCTTGCATCGATGTGAAAGATGCATCCTGCGTCGATGTTTGCCCGGTCGACTGCATCTATGAGGGCGAGCGTCAATACTTCATCAACCCTGATGAGTGTATCGACTGCGCCGCTTGCGAGCCGGTATGCCCGGTTGCCGCCATCTTCTCTCAGGACTCTGTCCCGGAGAACCAGAAGCAGTTCGTCGGGGCGAACCGGGACTTCTTCAAAAAGTAGGTCCTCTCAGCCTCACGTTGACGCTACACCGCAGCCGGCCACCTCAGGTGGCCGGCTGCTCATGTCGGCCGCCTCAGAGGCCCGCGTCTCGTCGCCTCACATCCCGTCGACGATTGGCCAGGCCCTTAGCTGGAAAATCTGCCTGCAGCCGCTACGGTAGGGGCACACAGCCGTGCGCCCCTACCGTCCGCCGGCCACCCTCCCCCCAGCCCCATTTCGCCTGGTTGATGGCGCCTCGTTGCGCCGGGACGCGCGCAATTGGCTGGGCAATGCGCTCCCGAGAGATTTCTTCCCGAATGCGCTCCGTGATCAGAGTCTTCGACACTCCGTCCTTCCGCTTCGCTTCAGGACCGCGGTCGAAATGACAAGAGGGGCGCATTGCCCTTCTATCGCCCTTCCCTGGATAGCCCCCGCTTGAGTAGCCCCCGGCTTGCCGGTGGCTTACCGTTTACGGCCTACCGTCGTCCCTCGCCTCACCGGTCACCGCTCACTGCTTACCCCTCACCCAAGGGTGTCCAGCACCTGCTCGATGTCGCCGCGGACGCAGGTGAAGATGGGCGTGTCGCGTTCGGTGTACGGACGCTGCTCCACGGAGCGTAGCTCCATCACCAGCTCCAAGAAGCGGGCTGGGTCGTCGGCTTCGAAGCCGAGCACGAATTCCTGGTCGTCCAAGCCAAACGAATAGGTCGTGTGGATCTTCACGTCAGGGTAGCGGTGGCCGATCTTGAAGTGCTCGTCCATCAGCCGCTGGCGCTCCTCCATCGGGAGCTGATACCACCCGTGCGTCTTCACGAAGGGGTAAACGAAGAGGTACTTCCGGTCCATGGGACGGATGCGCGTCCGGCTCTCGGAGCCCTCGTGGTCATGGTCGTTGATGTACATGGAACGGCGCGTCATGGCGAGGTACGAGTGCGGGGTACGCAGGTACGTGCCCAGCTGGGTCCCCGCGACAGCCGTGGCCAGGGCCTGGATGTGCTCCAGGTCGGGACTGACGCACCAGACCAGCATCTCGGCGTCCCCACGCATGCCCATCAAGCTGTACATGCGCAGCATGAGCGGTGGCGACGATTCCGCCAGCACCGCGGCCAGCTCCTTTTTATCCTGGGCCCGGCTTTCCGGCGGGAGCCTCCGCCATGCCGGGTCCACTTGGTAGAAGGTGTATTTCACACACTGTGCAGAGACACTAGTCGTCATCGAGGCCATTTCTCCAAACGCGCGTCGTGCGCTTCCCATTCGCGGCGCCTAATCGAATGCTCACCCCGAGCGCGCCGCTCACAGGCAGTCTACCACTCGCCCCGCTCCTTTCGGACGCTCCCTGCCGAATGCCGCCCCCTACGCCTGCCTACGCCATCTGCCCGTATAGGCTCTCCTTCCCCTTGTCCAGCGGCGCAGCGCCTCCGCCATTCTTTTCACCACTCGCCACTCGCGCCCCAAACCCGGACCGCGCCTCCTGGCGTACCATGAGTTGTATGCACCTCCGTATACGCCTCTGCATGCCCCACAAAAGGCGATGGCCGCTCCTCCTGCTGCTGCCCCTGATCGCTCTGGCAAGCGCCGCCTGTGGGGCCGGTGTCGTCGCGCCTGCCTCGACGCCTTCCGCCACGCCCACGCTGCCTTCCAACACCGCAGTCGCGGAGCAGTGGCAGCTTCATCCGGGCGCGCAGGTCCCGGACATGACCGTCTCCCTGTACCAGGGCGCCGAGGAGCTGGGTGGCGGCCAGCAAGTCCAGCTCTCGCAGGTCCTCGCGCTCGGGAAGCCCGTGATCCTCAACTTCTGGGCCGCGCTCTGTCCGCCATGCCGACAGGAGATGCCCGAGTTCCAGCGGGTCCAGCAGGCCCACGGCCAGGACGTCGTGCTGCTGGGCGTGGACATCGGACCGCAGCTGAACATGGGGACCACCGACCAGGGACGGGCCTTGTTGCAGCAGCTTGGCATCACCTATCCCGTCGGCACCACCTCCGACCAGAACGTCCCCATGGACTTTCGGCTCCTGGGCATGCCCACCACCTTCTTCATCCGCTCCGACGGGCGCCTGCTCAAGACCTGGAACGGCCTCGTGCCGGAGGATAAGCTCAATGGCCTCGTCGGACAGCTGCTTCAGGGGTAGCCGTTAGTAGGGCGAGCCACCGGCGTGCCCCTACGATTGCCAACCCCGCACCGCGCCAGGGCGGGTACGAGACCCGCCCCTACGATTGCCCCCCCTCAGCCCCGCCTAGGGCGAAGCATCCGCGCCGCACCTCAGGCCAGGCGGGTACGAGACCCGCCCCTACAGTGGCGGCGGGTGGCCGGTATCGCCGGGGCCGGCGGCCGGGGCTGCGAGGGAATAACGCTGCTCGATTTCCGCGCGGCGGCGGCGCATGACGGCGAGGAGCTCCTGGAAGTGGGACTCGGGCATTTCGAGGACGTGCTCCTGTCGGGACTCCAGG
>JBJKQC010000276.1:0-3874 GCA_046705745.1 Dehalococcoidia bacterium | reverse complement strand
TCGCCTTGTTGGCGATTGCCTGCTTATCCTTTCCGGCATGCTCACACGCAGCCGCCGGTCCTGTCCCTGATGCTGCCCCAGCGAACCTCCGCGGGTTCGTCACCGCGAATGGGCCCATCGCAGGCGCCACCATCAAAGTAATTGACGGCTCCGGCGCAACACTCTTGGAGCAGCAGAACGCCACGGGACCCAGCGGCATGTTCGATTTCCCGGTCAAAGGCTTGCCGCCTGATTTCACCATCGTCGCCACCGGTGGCCTGCAGCAGGGCAAGCCATTCGCTGGCACGCTCATGGCCGAGGCGGAGAATTTCTTTGCAGTCGACGCTCCGGCCTACAACGTCGGCGTTGTCTCCACACTCGTCGCGGTCTACAGCCAGCGGAACCCGCACCTGAACGTGCAGCAGGCAACGAGTGCTGTTAACGCATTCCTCGGCGCCCCAGCCGGCGTTGACCTCTCGATGGACGAATCGGTGGACACCACCTACTTCGATCCGGCGGTGTTCATGGCTCAGGCCGCCGCCAACGGCAGCTTCGACGCCTATGTCGCCCAAGTGGTGCAGTCCATTGCGCCGGGCGTCGTCCAGTCGTTCGGCCCGCCCCCCATTGCGGCACGAACAGCCGGAGGTGACATCGCCGGAGAATTCCTCAAGTCCGGCCTGAGCTTCGTCGCGGGACGTCTCGGCGCGGCTGCCGTGAACCAGGGAGTGATGTTCCTCGTAGATGCGCTCTTTGGCACCCCAGAGGACACCAAGCTGAACGAGATCCAAGCGCAACTGCAGGACGTCCAAAGCCAGCTCGGCCAGATCGAGAGATCCCTGACCAATATCCAGTCCACCCTAGACGAGGTGAACCAGCGCCTGCAGAACGTGCAGTACCAAACGGCCATCAGCCAGGTACTCGCGGCGAAAAACAATATCGACACCACGTATAAGTGGCTGATGCTCTCCGCCGAGGCAGGTAGTGAGCCGGGGGCAAACCTTGCCGCCGTGCGCGACGAGGCCAAAACGAACTTCGCCCAAATCCGCGCGTCCAACTCCGTGGTGCGACAGGGCATCGGTACAATTCAGCAGGCGATCCAAGGGGACCTGCGCACCGACCCGATCTTGGACGTCTATTCGAAGACGTTGATGGGCAATGTCACCGAGGCCAACCGCGCCGACGTCTACGCCTCGGTGGAGGACTTCTACGCCACCTTGCTGGGCACCCAGTTGAAGGGCGTGCGGCTGGTGAGCGAGGCTTACTTGGCAAACAACGACCCGGCCAGCGCCCGCGCATTCCTGGTGGACTACTACAACAATGTGTTGACCCCGGAGCTTCTCACCTACGAGTCGTTCGTGGAGCGCGTGGCGGTGGCGAACCAGGACACTCGGTTGGTGGAGTTCCTGCCGGATGTGCAGAGCGAGATGCTGGCCCCCGCCGATCAGTTCGTGACCGACGTGCTGAATAGCGCGGACGTCCAGGGCTCGAACGTGAGCAATGGCCCTGCCCATGAGCGCGTCACCCTCCGCCTTGCCGGTTACCCGGAGACCAACTTCCCGGCCAGCGTCAACGGCGCGCCACGGGTTTCGGCACAGAAGGTCACGGCCGGCGCCACCACCTACGAGGTGGCTCGGTACGCGGCGCTGGACCCGTCAGGCCCATTCACCTACCAGAGCGGGATCTACAACGAAACAGCCGATTTCACCAACACCGACTCGGCGACCATCAACGTCGCGACCTGGCTGCCGGACCCCACGAAGACCTACAAGATACGGAACCAGAACTCCGGGATGGTGCTGGAGTTCGCCGGCCCCAGCGTCGCCGACGGCGCCCACGTCCAGACTTGGCGGTACACGGGCGCCGACAACCAGCTGTGGAAGTTCGTCGTTGCGCCAGGTTACGAGCCAGGCAAAGTCAATAACGGATACGTGGTCATCAACAAGTACAGCGGTCAGGCACTGACGGCCACCGGCGGCCCCGCCTATCGCGTGGTGCAGACTGCCCTATCGCCCCAGCCCAACCCCATGCAGGCGACCGGCCAATCCGTGTATATAGGCTTCAAGGTAAGCCTTAACTATTTCGGACTCAATGGCTGGGTAATCGGCACGGCGGACAACAGTTTCGCCAACGGGAGCCAGGCCCTCTCGCTTCGGAATGGCAACGATGATTGGTGGGCGGAGTACGTGAAAAGCGACAACGGCACCTCTTGGTACGCGATCTACTGGAACCCGTCTCCCCGATTCGATTCCAGCCTGCCTTACCCGGTGTTGGAGGTCGCGGGACCGACAAGCGCCAACGGCGCCCACCTGGAACAATTTCCCGACGCGCCCAGCTCATCGTTCGCAATGGCGCTTGGACAACAGTGGATATTCACCTACGCGGGCAACGGCTATTTCACGGTCACCAACAGGTTTTCGCAGTTCTCCGTTGCCGGCCCCGGAAATCTGAACGTCCAGGGCGCGCTGGCCATGGATGTGGCGGGCTTCAGCCAGGACAACGGCGGCGTAGTCCAGGGCTGGGTCAACGCTGGCACCTCCAACCAGCTCTGGCGACTGCGGCTGACCGACAAGAACGCCTGGGCCTTCGTGAACCAGAATAGCGGCAAGGTCCTGGACATGTCCGATTTCTCGACTGCGGACGGCGGGTTGGCGCACCAGTGGGCGTATGCGGGTACCCCGAACCAGAAGTGGAGCCTTGAGCAGCCTTAGCCCGCCCGGTGATCGACCGCGACGTCCCGCGGCTCAACTTTGCAAAGACTCACGCACCCGGTATCTGGCGGTCCCGGAGATCTTGATTAGGCGCCGTTCCGTCCTGCTGGTCTCTTACCCCTCTTAACCGCTCGGCATGTCTCGCCTAGGGAAGGAGCTCCCCGGAAGGGACAAGCCGCTAAGGAAAACAGTGGGAATTCTTGGGTACCTTGATCGCTCTCAAGCCCTTCCAATAGGCCAAGAAGCGGCGGATCAAGAGTCCCATGCACACCCGTCACGCTTGCCAGCCGCGGCTTTGGGCCGCGGCCGCCGCTCACTGCTCACTTCTTACTGCTCACTCCCTCGTAGCGCGGTACAATGCCGCAGTCAACCGGAGGATGCCATGCCAGACCTGACGCCTGAAGAAGTTCGTGCCATGCTGCGCTCTCAGGGCCTCGCCGCCCTAGACGAAGCCGACCTGGCGGAGGTCACCCACCGCATCAACGCCATCAACGAAGCAGTGGCCAAGCTGTCGTACCCCGATGAGGACACTATTGAGCCGCTGCCCATCTTCTGGCTCACCGAGGAGGAGCCATGGGACTGAGCGAGGAAATCGTCGTCCTGTCGGCGACCGAGATTTCGGACCTACTTGAGGCCAATGAGGTATCGCCTGTCGATCTGACCCGCGCCTTCATAGACCGGTCCAAGCGCTACGCGCGCCTGAACGCCTACATCACTCTGGATGAGGAAGGCGCCATGGCCGCGGCGCAACGGGCCGAGAGCGAGATGGCCGGCGGCGTGCGCAAGGGGCCGTTGCATGGTCTACCCATCGCTGTGAAGGACCAGTTCGACGTCCAGGGCCTGCGCACTACGGCAGGCAGCAAGCTGGTGGAGTATGTCGCCGCCGAGGACGCGACGGCGGTCGCCCGCCTGCGGGAGGCCGGCGCGGTCATCTTGGGCAAGCTAAACCTGAGCGAGTTCGCGTTGGGCGGGAACATCACCCATCCCTACGGCGTGCCCCATAACCCCTGGGACGACACGCGCCAGGCGGGCCAGTCGTCCAGCGGGTCGGGCATCGCGGTGGCGGCGTCCCTCTGCGCAGCGGCCCTCGGCGGCGACACGGCCGGCTCCATCCGCGGGCCGGCAGCCTGGTGCGGCATCGTAGGCCTTCGCCCTACCTGGGGCCGCGTCAGCCGCCACGGCGCCTG
>JBJKQC010000275.1:0-6690 GCA_046705745.1 Dehalococcoidia bacterium | reverse complement strand
CATTCAGTTTGCCGCTGCCGCCTCCGTAGTCCTTGAAAGACTGGCGGCCATGGGCTTCGAGGGCACAACGAAGCTCCCGCTCTCCCTATTTGTCCAAGACATTCGGGACTGAACGGCGGCGAAGCATTCAGTTGCGGGCAGGAGCAGTTGATGGCGGCGCGGATGCTTTGCCCCCTGCTTTGTGGGACCGCGTTCTCATTGGCCCGGGTGCACCGTCCTGCCAAGGGGTCTGCCCGCGCTTGCTTCATATCGCGACGGTTGATAGCATCGGTCTGCTCCCACAGAGTCGTGCAGCCTCCCTTGTCTCCCCATCTTCGAGCTGGCGCACGGGGCACGGGTTTGGCTGCTGAACCTTTTCTGATCGCTACTGACCTCCGCAAGTCCTTCAACGGGTTCCAGGCCGTTGACGGTGTGTCTTTCTCTATTGCCCGGCAGGAGATCTTCGGCCTGCTCGGCCCCAATGGCGCTGGCAAGACCACCACTATCCGCATGCTCTCCACCATCCTTGCCCCGGACAGTGGCGATATCATCGTTGGCGGCTATTCCGTTCGTAACGACCCTGACAAAGTGCGTCGCCTTATCGGGGTATGCCCGCAGGACCTCGCACTCTATCAAGAGCTCTCCGCCTGGGACAACCTCGTCTTTTTCGGCCGCATGGCAGGGCTCGATTCCAAAACAGCGAAGGCCAGGGCCGCCCAGATCTTAGATCTCGTCGGCGTGGCTGATCGGGCCAAGGACGATGTCTCCAAATTCTCGGGCGGCATGAAGCCCCGCGTGAACTTGGGCATCGCCCTGGTCAGCACGCCCCAGCACCTCTTCTTGGACGAGCCCACCGTCGGCATTGATCCACAGTCCCGCAATCACATCTTTGAGACAGTGTTGAGCCTGCGTGACGGCGGACTGACGGTCCTCTATACCACCCACTACATGGAAGAGGCGGACCGTCTCTGCGACCGAATCGCCATTCTCGATGCGGGGACAGTGATCGCCACTGGAGCGCCCAGCGAATTGAAGGCCCAGGTGGGCGACCCCAGCAAAGTGACCCTGGAAGAGGTCTTCTTGAACCTAACGGGCCGTAGTCTGCGCGATTGATATGCTCCGCCCCCTCTACATAGCCCTGCTCGAAATCAAGCGTTACCTGAAGGATGCCGGCGACATCGCCTTCAGCATCGCCCTACCGGTTGTGCTCTTTGCCCTCACCTATGGCGCTTTCTCGGGCGAGTACCAATTCAACGCCACCGCCCACGTGGTCAACCTCGACGGTGGGCCGGAGGCGCGCCAGTTCATCCAGCGCCTCGATGCCGTCGGCGGGGTGACTGTTCGCGTGGAGTCCATGAGTAACGCCATGGCAGCCCTAGACCGGTCGGACGTGTTGACTGTATTCGTGGTCCCCAAGGGCTTCAGCCAGGGACTGGAGGCTGGCCAACCGGTCCACATCCAGCTAGAGCAGCGTGGCTCTGGTGGCCAGGAAGGTCAGGTCCTCGTCAACATTGCGCAGGGCATCATCCAACAGATGAGCGCTCAGCGACAGATGAGTCAGACCATCCAAGCGGCCATGCAGCAGGCCGGCATAGCCACTCCTTCTGCCGTCCAATCGCTGACGCAGCGCTTCATCGACGAGGCCCAGCAGCAACCGTCGGCCGTGGTCCAATCGGAAGTAGTCGGCGGGAGCGCCAGCCTGCTCGATCGCTTGCTGCCGGGGATAGTGGTCATGTTCTTGCTGTTCGCGGTCTTGCTCAATGCCGCCGCGTTGGTCGAGGAGCGCAAAAGCGGGACCCTGGAACGTCTGATGACGACGCGTTTGAGCGTCAATCAGCTCTTCGCGGGCAAATTCCTCGCTGGAGCCATACGCGGCACCATTCAAGCCGGGGTCTTGGTGACCCTGGCCTTTGTGGTGCTGCGGCTCGGCGGGCCTATTAAATACCTGCAAGTGCTGGGCTTTGTAACGCTGACAGCGGCGGCGGTTGGCAGTATCGGCCTTGCCATAGGGGCTGTCGCCAGAAACCGTGACCAGGCAATATGGCCCAGTGTTTTCGTCACCGTGTTCATGACGGCCTTTGGCGGCACCTTCTTTCAGGTGAGCCAGCACGGCATCGTGGGCTTCTTGAACAGGCTGACATTGACGAGGTATGCCATCGACGCCGTCTCCGGCCTGCTCGCCGGCGGCGCGCTGGGCGATTATGCCTTTCAGTTTCTGGTGATGTTCTGCGTCATGGCCGGAGGCCTGATCATCGCGCGGGGCCTCTTCAATGTGTCGCACCCGTAGGGTGATGCATGCATCCCCCGCGTAATCGTAGGGGTGCAGGCTGCGCGCCCTGAATAGCCTCTCCCTGTGGGAGGGGGCGAGAGTGAAGGAGAAACGCTTGCTTCACAAGGCGTTCGACCCCGGGATGTCGGGTCTTCTTCATGCAATTCAACATCGCCGTAATGATAAGAACAATGGCTAAGCTATTCCGGCAGGCGCAACTCATCGCGGCAAAGGATATGAAGCTGTTCGTGAAGGACCGCTTTGCGTTGCTGTTCGCCCTCGGATTCCCGCTTCTATTCGTGGCGGCCTTTTCGCTGCTGTTGGGAAACGTGGGGCCGCAGGACCAACGTCTAGTGTTGACCGTGGCTACCGAAGAGGGTCTGCAGGGAGTGAGTCACCAGATCATCGATGCCCTCGGCCAGCAGCCATCCATCGACTTGCGCGTCGTCGATCCAGCATCGGCCCGCGAGGCAGTAGAGGCGAAAAAGCTGGACGGGTTCCTGCTGTTTCCCGCCAACTTCACCTCTGACCTGCTGGCCGGTAAGCAGGCCCATCTCACCGTGGTAGCCCAGGCCAACGCGCCTGACACGGAGGCGGCGCTGCAAGGCATAGCCCAGGCCATTGCCACCAAGGTCACCTACGCCGTCGCCACCTACCGCGCCCTGCAGGAAATCCCAGGCACCAACCCGGGCCTCGTGCTCGGCAACGGCTCGGAGGTCACGCAGTTCGGCGGCCCGGATTTGATCACGTTCCAGGTGGACCGCATTGGCGAAGCACGACCCTTCAATCCTAGCAACTTCACGCTTCCCGGGTACCTCACCATGTTCGTCTTCTTTGCCGCCGCGCTCGGAGCTGAGGCCATCGCCAAAGAGAGGACGCAACAAACGCTGGAGCGCCTCGCGTCCAACGGGATGACTCGTGGAGCGCTGGTCCTCGGCAAATTCACGGGGTTCTCTTACAAGGGCTTGTTGCAGATCAGCCTGCTGTGGCTCTTCGGCATCTTTGTGTTCAAAATCAACTTCGGCACGTCGCCCCTTGTGGTAGTGCTCGTCTCCGTCATCGTCGTTTTCACGTCATCGGCCTTTGGCGTAATGCTAGCGTCATTGGTCAAGACCGAGCGCGCGGGCGGATCGGCCGCGGTGCTGGCGTCATTGACGCTGGCGCCTCTCGGAGGGAGCTGGTGGCCGCTGTATATCACGCCTCAGTGGATGCAAGAGCTCGCGAAGCTGACCCCCCACGGATGGGCGAACGAAGCGTTCGACAAACTCATGCTCTTCGGCGCGAGCTTTGGCGACGTAGTCACAGAGATGATTGCTCTGGTGATGTTCGGGGTGGCTTTTCTAGCCATCGCCCTCTGGCGCTTCCGTATCTCCGCTGCCCAATGATCTGCCTCGGCCTTCGAGCCTGGCGCGTTGGCCGCCTGTTCGTAGGGGGCGTTGCGATGCTGCACCCCGAATCCCCTCTGCTCAGGGAGAGGGCTAGGTGAACGGCTCTGAAATTGGCGTCGCATCTACCCCCAGTCCGGTCGAGAGGGCCCTTCGAGAGCCCAAGGGCGAACGGACTGAGGGCCGGGCATTCTTTGAGCAACCAGTTTCTCTGGCAACCTACCTAGGGTAAGGGGTGAACGCGTGCTAGGCGAGGCAGTCGACCTTCCGCAGAAGCCCGTACACCCAACTCAGACCCACCTAAATGTCCGCCATGCGGGGCCGGAGCGACTCCGGGTGCTTGTCCACCCACTTCCAGTAGTGCTCCCATGACTCCGGGATTCCCCCGGCGGCCCGCCGGTCCAGCGCCGGGCGCAGAAAGACCTTGGGGACGGCCTCCGGCGTGCCGATGAGCTTGGCGCGCCAGGTCATCTCCGCTTGGTACTCGATCTCGATGGCCTCCACCGTCGCCGTCTCCAAATTTGGCGCCGCGAAGACCATGCCGTGGTTCTGCAGATGGCACGCGGGAGCGCTCCCAATGCACTCTGCCACCAGCCTGCCTTGCTGCACCCGCCGTATGAGCGACTTGTCCTCGTCAAACATCGGAAGCGGCTCGGCCACCGCCGCGGCCTGCTCCGTGCCCACCACCGGCAGCACCGACTGGCCCGCGATGCCTACCAGCGACGCCCACTTCTGGTGGGTGTGAATGACCGCGCCCACGTCTGGGTGCGCCCGGTAGATCTCCGCGTGGATGGGCCATTCGCTGACCCGCGTGGCCTGCCGGCCGTTGCCCTCCACGATATTCCCGTCCATGCCCATGATGATGAGGTCGTCTGCCGTGACGCGGTGCATCTGGATGTGGGGCCACGGCTTGATGATGAAGCGGTCCGTCCCTGGGATGCGGATGCTGGAATGGCCCCGGGTCGTCCCCAAGCCTGTGTAGTACAGCAACCGGTGGGAAAGGGCCACCGTTTCCTTGAGCTCACTGAGGTCAACAGAGGAATTTGTGCGTGTCGCCATGGTCGTGGCCTCCCGCCAGCACTTTGCCACTGTCATTTCGATCGGAATCCCCTGGCGAGCAGGGAACGGAGCGGAGAAATCTCTCGGGAGCAGCTACGGGCTCGTTCACAATCAGTTGACTACTAGAACCATACGCGCCGCTCTCCCGCGGCGTCCCGGTGCTCGTCCAGCCAGATTTGGTTGCCCCACTCGCCTCGTGCCACGCCCTCGCGCACTTCTTCCTCCCGCGTGGACACGAACCGGCGCTCCACGTCGTCACGCAGATACATCATGGATATGGTCTCCGGGACGCCCATGAGCATCGCCCGCCACGTCAGCTCGGCTTGCTGCTCGGCATCGGCCGCAGTGATGACCGCGCGCGAGACGGTCGGGCCGACGAACACCATGCCATGGTTACGTAGGTGGCAGGCGATGTGTTCGCCCAGCGTCCGGGCCACGACGCGGGCCTGGCGAGCATCGGCAATCGCACCACGGGTCTCCTCGTAGACCGGCCACGGCTCGGCGGCAACGGCGGCCGTCGGCGGATGCAGCAGCGGCAGCACGGGCCGGCCGGCAATGCCGAACACCGTGCACCATTTCTGGTGCGTGTGCACGATGGAGCCGACCTCCGGCCGCGCCTTGTATATCTCGGCATGCAGCGGCCAGCTTGGGACGCGCGCGGGGCACTCCTCAGACGCTTCCAGGATGTTCCCATCTAAGTCCAGCACCATCAGGTCCTCGGGCCTGGTGCGGTCCATGCTCACCGCCGGGTAGGCCCGGATAACGACGAGATCCGAGTTGGGGACACGGGCGCTCACGTGGCCTTGATAGGCCGCCAGCCCGTAGTGGTGCAGCAGGCGCACCGCCAGCGCCACCTGCTCTCTCAAGCGCTGAACGTCCGTCCGGTCCGTCAGTGTCGTCGCTTGCGCCATGTCACCCTCCCGATCATCACACGGAGGCTCACCCTACGTGCTCGCTTGCTTCGCCGCCTCCAGCGCCCGCCAGACTCGCTCCGGCGTCAGGGGCAGGTCCTTGATGCGCACGCCGGTGGCATTGAACAGCGCGTTTCCCACTGCCGGCGCTACGGCCACCACGCCACCTTCACCGACGCCCTTGGCTCCATAAGGCCCAGGACCGTCGCCGTTCTCGATGATGATGGTGTCGAATACATCCGGCAGGTCAGCGAACGTCGGCACTCGGTAGTCGATGAGGTTGGGGTTTAAGAGCTGCCCGTCCTCGTACAGCATCTCCTCGAACAGCGTATGACCCATGGCCTGGGTCGCCGCGCCCTCGTCTTGGCCCTCCACCTGCTTGGGGTTGATGGCCTTGCCGGCGTCAGCAGCCGAGACGTACCGGAGGATGCGTACGCGTCCGGTGTCCTCCTCGACCTCCACCTCCGCCGCGCCGACGCTCACTTCCCAGAACACGGGGTTCTGCGTGAGCTTCCCACTGCGGTGCTTGGGCGTCACGTAGCCGCGCCCCAGCAGTTCGCCGCCGGAGCCTCCGAACATGCCACGCACAAGCTGGCCGAAGGCAACGCTCTCACCCCTGAACACCGCTTTGCCGTTCGCCACGTCGATCTCCTCCGGGAAGGTCTCGAAGTGCTGGGCGGCCAGGTCCAGGAGCTGCTGGCGGACCTCTTTGGCCGCCTCTTGGACGGCCAGGCCCATGAGCGTTGTCGAGCGGCTGGACCCAGTGGAGCGGTCGTAGGGGACGGCATTGGTGTCCGACGCGACAACTCGCACCGAATCAAACGGTAGGCCGAGCTCTTCCGCGCCGATCTGCGCCAGCGCCGACCGGGAACCCTGGCCGATCTCGGTGGTACCAACTAGGAACGTCGCCGTGCCATCGGCGTGGAGGCGGGCGATGGCCGTGGATGTGGGGCTGGCGCCGGCGTTGGTTACGCTGCACGCGATGCCGATACCCCGTTTCACGCCGGGCGTGTTCTGGGGGTTGTACGTGTCCCAGCCAATGGCCTCGGCGACTTCCCGCACCCCCAGCCCCCCGCCCCCCCCCCCC
>JBJKQC010000274.1:0-3038 GCA_046705745.1 Dehalococcoidia bacterium | reverse complement strand
TACCAAGGCGGTGAACCCTGCGGCGGTCGGTGTATTCCGCTCGTTCCAGGCCGGCGAGCCGCCGGAGGCGGTGGCCACCATCCAGCGGGCCATCGATAGCTGGAAATCCGCGACGGCCGCCGCCGCGCCGCGAAGCTCAGGTTAGGGGTTGCGTCGGTGCGAAAGACGGCTCCTCAGGTCCGCGCGGATACCCAACAGAGCGAGGTCGCCTAGCCTTGGCCCACAGTCTGCCGCCGGATACCTACACCATCCGCAGCCGCGACGGCCTACGTCTCTTCGTCCGAGAGTGGCGGCCGTCCGTCACGCCTCGCGCTGTCGTCTGCGTCCTGCACGGCCACGGGGAGCACGGCGGCCGCCATCATGCGCTGGCCGAGGCCCTGGCGGGGGCGGGCTTTGCCGTGCTGGCGCCGGACCTGCGCGGCCACGGGCTGTCGGAGGGCAAGCGCGGGCACACGCCCTCCTACGAGCATCTCTTGGACGACGTGGACCGGATGCTTGAACACGCGGCCGAACGATTTCCCGGGCTGCCACGGTTTCTGTACGGCCACAGTTTGGGCGGCAATATCGCCCTGAACTACGTGCTGCGCCGAAGTGACGCGACCCTGGCGGGTGTGGTGACGACGGCGCCATGGCTGCGACTGAAACATGAGATGTCGCTGCTCCGGGTGGCCCTCGCCCATCTCGTGGAGCCCGTGTGGCCTTCGCTCACCGTTTCCACGTCCGTCGATCTGCCCAAGCTGGACCTCGGGCCCTTCGGCGACGGCACGCAGGTAGACGACCCGCTGAACCACGACAGGATCAGCCTGCGGCTGTTCCTGGAGATGCGCCGCGCGGGCAAATGGGCGCTGGAGCATGCCGGTGAGCTGACGGTGCCCGCGCTACTCCTGCACGGCGAGCTGGACGATGTGGCGGACGTTGAGGCGAGCAAGGCGTTCGCCGCGGCGACGAATGGGCTGTGCCAATATCGCCTGCTGCCCGACGACTACCATAACGTTCACGAAGGCCCGAAGCCGGAGGCCTACATTTCTGCCGTCAAGGACTGGCTCTTGGAGCGGATTGGAGTCCGTCGCCAATGAAACGTGGTGGAGCAGACAATTCCTTCCCCCAAGGTCGAAGACCCCGGCTTGTCGGAGGTCGAAGACTCCGGCTTGTCGGACGGAAGGCTAGGATGGAGGCTGAAGCATGCGCCCCGCCGTCCCTACTCCCGCACCTGGACGCCCGCGCGCTCCTCGGCGAGCAAGAACGTGACGAGGTTGTCGCGGTTGGCCCAGCCGCGCTCCATGGCCAGATCTATCTCTACAAGCGCCCGCGCCGCCATGTCCATCGGCACGCCGAGCTCGTTGGCCAGCGCCAGGGCCAGGGACACGTCCTTACGCGACAGGCCCAGGCTGAAGCGGGGATGGTCGAAGTCGCCTTTGAAAACAAGCTCGGGGATGTGGCGGGTGAGGACGAGTTGCTTGCCGAAGGACGCGCCCAAAAGCACCTCAAGCATCTTGCGCGGCTCGACGCCTGCTTTGACCGCCAGGGTCATGCCTTCCTGAATGACGATCCGCGTGGTCATGGAAATGGCGTTGTGGACGAGCTTGGCCACGCTGCCGCTGCCGATTGGCCCGACATACGTGATGTCCTTGCCGAGCGCCTCCAGCGCAAGCCGTACGCGCTCGAAGATGACCTCGTCCCCTCCGACCATCACGGCCAGCGTCCCCCCATCGGCGCCCATGGGCCCGCCGCTGACTGGGGCATCCAGCATATGCCCGCCGGCAGCCTCGATGCGCTCAGCGATGCGGCGGACGACGGTCGGCGAGTTGGTGGAAAGATCAGCGAAGACGGCGCCCGGCGCTAGACCATAGATGATGCAGTCTTCCGCCAGGGCCACCGCCTCCACCTCCTTCGGCCCAGGCAGTGACGTGAAGACGAGCTCGCTGGCCTCGGCCACTGTCTTGGGCGTCTCGCCCCAAGTCGCGCCGGCCTCCCGGTGCGGCGCCGTGGCTGCGGGGTCGAGGTCGTGGACGGTGAGCTGATGTCCGGCCTGGATGAGGTTCATGGCCATCCGGCTGCCCATGGTGCCAAGCCCGATAAACCCGATGCGCACAGCGGACCTCCTGCCTGCGTGGGTGGAAACGGGGGCAGTCTATGGCCGCTGGCGGAGGCGCCGCAACTGCGCTATCGTGCGGGCGTTCTTAGTCAGATAGCCAGGAGGAGAGCACATGGCAGACGCACTGCGGGTAGGGCTGATCGGAGCGAATGCGACAAACGGCTGGGCGGCCCGAGCGCACCTGCCGGCCTTCAAGGCGGGCATTCCGGGGCTGGAGCTCGCGGCGGTGTGCACCACGAAGCAGGAGTCGGCGGAGGAGTCGGCTAGGCTCTTCGGGGCGCCGCGTGCCTACTGGGACCACCACAAGCTGCTGGAAAACCCAGACATTGACGTGGTTGGAGTGTCGGTGAAGCTGCCCGGCCACTACCAACTCACCATGGACGCGCTCAACGCTGGCAAGCATGTCTATACGGAATGGCCGCTTGGCACGAACACGGCGCAGGCCAAGGAGATGGCTACCCTGGCCAAGCAGAAGGGCGTGCGCACTGCGGTAGGGTTGCAGTCGCGCAGGTCGGCTGGCTACATGCACATGCGGGAGCTCATCGACGACGGATACGTGGGTGACGTGCTCTCCGTCACTATGACACAGTTCTCCGGCGGCGGCGCCGCGCGGGCCTCAGCCCGGACGTGGATGTACGACAAGGCGGCGGGCGCGAACGTCCTGACCATCACCTTCGGTCATGCGGTCGACGGGCTCATGGTCTTTGCCGGCGGCATAGACTCGCTTTCGTCTCTGGTCACCACGCAGATCAAGCAATGGCTGGAAACGGACACCGGCCGCACCGTCGAGAATGTGACGGCGCCCGACCACGTGCTGGTCAGCGGACGCTTGAAGGACGGCGCCGCCGTTTCCATGCACGTCGCCCAGATCGCTGGACTGGCAACGGGCCACCGTACGGAGGTCCACGGGAGTCAGGGGACGCTGGTGCTGCAGGGCGATGGC
>JBJKQC010000273.1:0-4424 GCA_046705745.1 Dehalococcoidia bacterium | reverse complement strand
TCCCCAGACCGTCCGGCGGATTGCAGAGCTCGTCGACGCCGCCGGCGCGACTTTCGTGGACGCGGGGATCATTGGCCCTCCACCAAAGGCCGGACGCCACAACACGCGCATCTACTGCTCCGGGCCGGATACGTCCACTTTCGAATCGCTGCGCGGGCAGGGATTGGACATACGCCGCGTTGGGGCAGGGGTGGGACAGGCCTCCGGCTTGAAGATGGTCTATGCCGCCTCCACCAAGGGCACGATCGCCTTGTGGACCGAGCTGCTCACCGCCGCCCGCGCCATGGGCCTCAGCGACGCCCTGATGAAGGAGTTTGCGACGGATGACGCGCAGGTGCGGCAGTCGCTGATGGCCGCGGTGCCGACGATGCCTCGCCGCGCCCGCCGCTGGGTCGGGGAGATGGAGGAGATAGCGCTGACGTTTCAAGACCTGGGCATGACGCCAAAGATCTTGGAAGGCGCCGCGGACATGTACCGGCTGGTCAGTGGCACGCCGCTGGCGGAGCAGACCTCGCGAGAGCCGGACCCGGAGCTGGATGCGGTGTTGAACACTCTAGCCCAGCGGCTGATTGACACGCTAACCGACGGCGCGTAGCGTCTGCGTCCTAGCCTTTTCCGGTAGTTCGTTCACGTGCCCGTGCATAAATGCGGCGGCCCTGTGACGGGATAGGCCGGGGCGCTTCGCCCCTCGGTAAGCCGGGAGCCTCCAGTCGAAATGACATTGGCAAAGTAATAGAGTTATAAGTGCCCATGCAAATCGTGCGTCTAGTAACCCACCCGCGCCGCTATCCGACTACATTCTCGTACGTCAATGGATTCTCCTACGGCATCGGCCTGAACATGCTGGGGCTCCTGGTCCCTCTGTACGCCATTCACTTGGGCATGAGCCTGTCGAGCCAAGGCGTCATCATAGCGGCGCCGGCGATCTTCATGATCTTGCTACGTTTGCCGGGAGGAGCGATCTGCGACCGCTTTGGCGAGCGCGTGGTCCTCTGGTTTTCTTTCATTTCCCTTATCGCATGCGCCCTTGTGGCGCTCCCTTCGGCCTCCATTGGGCCACTCATCGTTGCCCAGCTTTTCGCTGGAGCCTCCCGCTCCGTTTACTGGACCGCGGGCCAGTCCTACACGAGCCGGAGCGCGGAGGGTCAGGCGGGTAAGACCATGGGGCGTTTATTGAGCCTCCAGAGCACGGGGGGCATCGTTGGGGGCGTTGTGGGTGGAGCGCTCTCCCAGGTGTTCGGGTTTCAGGTCGCATTCAGTGCCGCGGCAGCCATCAACTGCGTTGGGCTGATCAGCACCGTGCTGCTGCCGCCATTGGCACGCAAGGACCAAGTGCGGACCATCTGGGGCTCCTTCGCGCCTGCCTGGCCTATGTTCCTGCGCCGCAACCTGGCGTTGGCGCACTTCACTGCCTTCACATCGGCGGCCTATGCCAGCCTGGTCGGGGGGCTCTTCCTAGCGTTCTTCAAGGAAGTCGGATACCTAAACGGGTATGTGGGCACTTTGCGGTCGCTCAACAACGTCGGAGTGGCCGTGATCGCCTTTCCGTTTGGAGTGCTGTTGGCGCAGTTCGGCGCGCGAAACCTGGCTGTCCTCGGGATGACGGCCACCGGTCTGTTGAGTATCGCCATAGCCCTCACCGGCGGCGTGCCATTCGCGCCAGTGGTCCTCATGACCGCCAGCGGCATGACCTTCGGTCTCCTCAGGACCTTGTATACGGCACTGGCGGCCCAGAACAGCCAGCCACACCAACGCGCCATGGCGCTGGCGGTCGTCAGCCTGTACTGGGCGGTGGCCATGCTCGTGGTGCCACTGGTGTTTGGCTATATCGCCGAATCACTCAGCATCCGCACGGCGCTGTATATCTTCGGGGCTTTCTCTGTCGCCATGGGGTTGCTTGCGCCCTTGTTCCACGCGATAGCGCGAAGCGCGTCCCCATCGGAGGCTTCGACGCCGGCAAGGGCCACGGAGTCCAGCTGAGGATCAGTTGGACCTTTCGCTCGACTTGGTCTCCACTACGATCCCCTCTTGCACCGCGAAGACCGCGGCCTGCTGCCGGTTTCGCAGGTGGAGCTTGTCCAGCACGTTGCGTAAGTGGACCTTCACCGTGTTCTCGGTCACGACCAGGGCTTCGGCGATCTCGCGGTTCGTCGCTCCGCTAGCCACCAGCCCCAACACTTCTCGCTCCCGCTCGCTGAGGCCACCCCCTGGTTCCGTGCCGCTGGGCGTTTGTTCCTGGCCGGACAGCGCGCCCGCCATCTCGCTAGAGACGATGACATTGCCCCGCTCCAGCAAGCGGAGCGTGTCGCCAAGCTCGTCCGCGGTGATGTTGAAGGACAAGTACCCGGAGACTCCCGCCTTCAGGGCCGACTGGAGCCGCTTGCGCGATTCCGGCCTCACCAGGGCCACCACGGACGGGTGATACGGGGCTGATGCGATCCGGGCAGCAATCTGCTCGGGGTCTGGCGCCATGTCCCACTCCACCAGGACGACCTCCGGCCTGTGGCGCGAGATGAGACGCAGCAGCGCGCTCGGCGAGGCGGCCTCCATGACCGGGCCAAGTCCCAAGTCCAGAACCAGGTGGGCGAATGCCTGCCGCACGAGAGTGTACCGATGCGCGATTATGATCTTGGGACTTTCCGGCGGCCGGTTGTCATCTTGGTTCATGATTCATGCACAACTCCAGAGTCGGAATTGTTTATTTGCCCGCCCATCTCGCCAAGCACCGCAACGCCTAGCCAACGTCGGGCTCTGAATACCCAATCGGAACGTCGTGCTATCGGGTGGTCCATTAACTCACAAGGGGGGCCTGCCGGAGGCACTGCCTTGCTACGCTTGAATCCAAGGTAACCCAGGGGATAACACGTTGCTCACCCCTTATGCAATGTACGCAAAGGTGGAGACAACCGCGGCGGATGCGAAGATGGAGGCGAACTGGTCGATAGGGCAGGGCATTTATATCGCCAAGCCTATGTTTCCGCCTCACTCCAACCACTTCCCACCAAGGGAGAAAGCATTATGAAAGCAACCCTGAAGGTCTCTGGGGTGCGGCGATGACACAGGACTCGGGCGCCAGCCAATCGTCCGTCCGAGAGCGCACCCGCCCTCGGGTGATCGTGGTGGGAGCGGGCTTTGGCGGGCTTTGGGCTGCTACCGGCCTCGGCGGCGCACCCGTCGAGGTGGTCCTGATAGACCGCAACAACTATCACACCTTCATGCCGTTGCTCTATCAGGTGGCGGCCGCTGAAATCGGCGAGGACCAGCCCATTGCTCCCATCCGCAAGATCCTGCGAAAGTTTCCAAACCTCAGATTTCACCTGGGTGAAGTCACCGGCATAGACCTCGACCGCCGGACTGTTCAACACGAGGACGGAGAGCTCGAGTACGACTACCTCGTACTTGCGGCGGGTGCGCGGCCCCACTTCTTCGGCGTGCCAGGCGCTGACGAGCACGCCTTCCCGCTCCGGAGCCTCGAGCACGCCGTTGACATCAGAAACCACATCCTGAGGCGTTGGGAGGAAGCCTCGCGGGAGCCGGACATCGAACGCCGGCGCTCGCTCCTCACCATCGCCATCGTAGGCGCCGGACCCACGGGCGTTGAATTCGCGGGCGCTCTGCGGGAGCTTTTCCGGGTGCCGTTGAGCCATGACTTCCCGGAAGTGGATGGCCAGGCGTCGCGGATCGTCTTGCTGGAAGCTACCGATCGCGCTCTTCCTGACATGCCTGCAGTGCTGGGAAACTACGCGGTGCAAAGGCTCCGGCGGATGGGTGTGGATGTTCGCCTGAACTCTGCTGTGAACAAAGTCCGGCCAGACACCGTCTTCCTCAGTGACGGCACCCAAGTTGCCGCATCCACCATTGTCTGGACTGCCGGAGTCTCAGGAGAGCGACTGGCCGAGGGCGCGGGCGTTTCATACACCAGGCAGCAGCGGATCTCAGTGGAACCGACGCTGCAGATACCGGGCCGCCTTGAGGCCTACATCGTGGGAGACCTCGCGTCCGTGACCCCCTTGCAAGGTCCCCCGGTGCCGATGATCGCCCCGGCGGCCATGCAGCTCGGTACGCATGCGGCGGCAAATATCAAGCGGAGCATCGACGGGAAACCCGCCCTCCCCTTCGTTTACCGCGACCGTGGCATGCTGGCCGTGATAGGCCGCAACGCCGCGGCATGCCGCGTGTATCGCTGGAACGTCACGGGGTTCCCCGCGTGGCTGCTCTGGGTGGGCGTCCACCTCTACGAGCTCATCGGTTTCAGGAACAGGATCGTGGTGCTGGTCAACTGGGCGTGGGACTACCTGTTTTTCGAGCGGGCCGCGCGGATGATCGTACCTTCGCGGCCAGTACGATTGGCGCGGCTGGACCGCGTTCGACGCATTGCCCGCTCCAGCCACCGCGAGGTGGACTAGTTTTCGGAAGGTTCCTTG
>JBJKQC010000272.1:0-7958 GCA_046705745.1 Dehalococcoidia bacterium | reverse complement strand
ATCAGGGGCGGTTGGAGCGAAAGGAGCAGTTGGCAGTGGGGGAGAAGCGAAGGAATGTGGGCCGGCTACCGACCACCTGTTGGTAGAATCGGCGCATGGCCATGCAGGTGGACATCGGCGTTCCGGTGAGTGCGCCAGTAGCGGACCAGGTGGAGTACATCCGGCGCGCCGAGGAGCTTGGGTTCGCGGGCGTTGGCCTGGGGGACAATCTCTCGGCGGGCCACGATATCTTCGTGACCATGGCCCTAGCGGCTGCCCAGACCAGCCGTATCACCCTCTACCCGGCCGCCGCCAACCCTGTCACGCGACATCCCGCCGTGCTGGCCAACCTAGCCCGCTCGCTGGCGGAGCAAGCTCCCGGCCGGGTGAAGCTGGCCATCGGGCGCGGCGGAAGAGAGCTTGTCGCCAACGGGCTGAAGCCGGCGGGACTTTCGCAGCTTCGGGACGCTCTCGCCCTTATCCGTAACTGCTTTCGAGAATGGAACGACGACTTGGCACCGCCGCTAATGCTGGGCGCCAGCGGTCCGCGCACGTTGGAGCTGGCCGGCGAGGTCGCGGACGAGGTGCTGCTCCAGGTCGGTCCGGACCCGCAGGCACGGGCGGAGGCGCTGGACCGCGTGCGGGAAGGGGCCGTGCGAGCCGGACGTTCGCGGCAAGGGTTGCCCATAACGGACTATGTCCTCGTCTCCGTGGAGGACGACCGAGAGGCGGCGCTGCGGCGCGCGCTGCCGTGGCTCCGGTACATGGTGGGCGCCGGCACCTTCCAGCTTGCGCTGGCGGCCCACGGCCTCTCTCCGGACGATCTTGGCAGCCAAGAAGCGCTTCTGAGCGACTTGCCCCAACAACTCGCCGACATTCTGCTCATCGCCGGGACTCCGGACGAGGTGGCCCGACGCTTCGAGCGCGTGGCGGACTCAGGCGTCCAACGCGTGTGTTGCATGGTGCCCGGCGGGCCGAAGGTCCACCGGCGGACGCTGGAAGCGCTGGCCCAGCGCGTGCTGCCGGCGGTCAGATAGAGTGGAGGCCTGCCGTCCGCCAGAGCTCTACTCAAATCCACCCCCGGCCTAGACTTGCCCGCGTTTGTCGAGGGCACTATGCTGGGCCGATGGGGTACTTAGTAGCCTGCGTGAACGGGATACAGGAGGCGATGAATTGAGCATCTCGGACTTGGTCTCCGCGTACACCCAAGTACGCCGAAACACCGAGGAACTCTGCGCGCCGCTTGAAGTGGAGGATTATGTCATCCAAGCTATGGCTGACGTGAGCCCCGCCAAGTGGCACATCGCGCACGTCTCCTGGTTCTTCGAGACCTTCCTCTTGAAGCCACACCTTCCAGGCTACCGGCAGATCGATTCCCGTTACGAGTACCTGTTCAACTCCTACTACAACGGCGTCGGGCCACAGCACTACCGGCCCGAGCGGGGCCTGCTGTCCCGGCCGACGGTTGCGGATGTCTACGACTACCGCCGTCAGGTGGATGAGGCGATGCTGCGGCTCCTGGAGCAAGCCTCCGATGGGCTGGAGGAGCATGTGGCGCCGCTGGTTACCCTCGGCGTGAATCACGAGCAGCAGCATCAGGAGTTGTTGCTCACCGACATCAAGTACAACCTGTTCATCAACCCGCTGCGCCCGGCGTACGAGGAGCAGGTAATTCCGCGCGGCGGGTCCGTGCCGCCCTTGCGATGGATCAGGTCCGACGGCGGTATTGTGCCGACCGGCCATGGAGGCGACGGGTTCGCCTTCGACAACGAGTCGCCACGGCACGAGGAGCTCCTGCGGCCGTATGCGCTGGCCTCCCGCCCGGTGACCTGTGGCGAGTTCCTGGAGTTCATCGAGGACGGCGGCTATTCCCGGCCGGACCTGTGGCTGTCCGAGGGCTGGGCCACGGTCCAGCGGGAGGGCTGGCAGGCGCCCCTCTACTGGGAGCAGTCGGCGGACGGTTGGCAGGTGTTCACGCTCTCCGGCACGCAGCCAGTTGACCCTTCCGCGCCTGTTTGTCATGTGAGCTACTTCGAGGCAGACGCCTTCGCCCGCTGGGCGGGCAAGCGCCTGCCCACGGAGCACGAATGGGAGCACGCCGCGGCCGGCCTGCCGGTCCAAGGGAATCTACTGGAGTCCGGCGTTTACCAGCCGCTGCCGCTCGCCGAGGGTGCGAACGGTGGCCCCCATCAGATGTTCGGCGACGTCTGGGAATGGACCCACAGCGCCTATTTGGAATACCCCGGCTTCAAGCCGCTGGAAGGCGCTCTGGGTGAATACAACGGCAAGTTCATGATGAACCAGATGGTCCTGCGCGGCGGCTCGTGCGTCACGCCCCAGACCCACATCCGCGCCACCTACCGCAACTTCTTCCCGCCCCACGCCCGCTGGCAGTTCAAGGGCTTCCGATTGGCGCAGGACGGGTAGGCACCAAGCCCATTAACTGAAACTGATTGGGGCGAGAGCTTACGCGCCTCCAAACGGTGCCCGAACTTGATTCAGGCAGGTTGTGCGTTACAATGCGTTACATGTTCCACTGAGCGGGGAGGTGGATGCGATGCGGCAGTGGAGCCCATGTCTGGTGCCATGTGGTAACTCAGGTATGGCCGATGCCAAGGTCGCCCAACGTAGAGTGGCCACTCATATGGTCGCAATCAGTGGTGGACAAGATCGTTTCCAAGCACCACGTCTGGCCAGAGGAGGTAGAGGAGGCGCTGTTCGACTACAGGAGCCAGCCATCCTTTCGCCGCGGCCGTGAAGGCACGTTGTTGGTGTTGGCACGCACTGTTGCCGGGCGGCGGCTCTTCATTGTGCTTAGCAAGAAGGAGGGCCGAGGCCGCTACAAGGTAGTCACGGCAAGGGAGATTCGGAAGTAACCTTCCGAGGCCAGCGGATGGAGGCGGAATTATGGCGAAGCAAAAGAAACACCTACCCGAATTCGAGACCGAAGAGGAAGAGGCCGCGTTCTGGGACGAGCATGACCCCACCGAGTTTTTCCCAGAGCACGAGTTCCGGCCCTTGGAAACTCGCACACTCAAGGACAAGGGCATTACGGTCCGGTTGGACACCGAAACTCGCAAGCGTCTCGACCAGATGGCTGCCGCGTATCGAATGGGACCGTCCACGCTCATCCGGCATATTGTCCAAGATGCCTTGGACCGGTGGCAGCACAACGGGAGGACTGCGGCTGACCCGTCGCGGCTCTATGGGACTGGCGGCGGGCAGAATGCAGGATTCTTGCCTTGAAGGCTACGTACCACGTCCCGAGCAGGCACAATAACCTCCGGCGGATATCGCTCGGAGACTGCGAAGGCAATCTGGGTCCCGCTCAATGCACTTCTTCCCGCCCAACGCCCGCTGGCAGTTCAAGGGCTTCCGGCTGGCGCAGGACGTATGAGCCTCCCTAGCGGAACTGTGTCACAGCGTCCACGAGCGCGGGCTCGCCCGTTGACTTGATGTGCCGGATGGCCCGCTGGAGGGCGCCGGCCAGCTCGTTGGGGTCCTCGATGGGACCCTCCGCATGCCAGCCCATGGACTCGGCCAGCTTGGCGAAGTCCGGCGACGGGTTTTGGAAGTCCATGCCGATGTACGCGTTCTCCTCGTTGCGGCCCCGGTGCCGTGCGATGGCGATCTGGTGCTCCCAGTCGTTGTAGTAGGCCCGGTTGTTGTACATGACCACGAGCATGGGAATGTGGTAGTAGGCCGCTATCCACAGCGAAGCCGCGTCGAACAGGAGATCGCCGTCCGGTTGGATGTCCACCACCAGCTTGTTGGAGCCCTTGTACGCCAGTGCCGCGCCGATCCCCAGCCCAATCTGGGTGCCGGTGCCTAAGGGCTCGCCGGTGTACTGGTACTGCTTGGTCCAGTCCCACAGCTTGCGGTTCCAGCCGCTGAGGGCCGCGCCCGTCTGCACCCAGTCCTCGTTCTTGATGGCCTGCCATATCTCCCACGACAGCCGTGCCGTGGTCATGGGCTTCTTATCCCAGTCCACGCGGGCATCATCCTGGAACTTCCGCCGGCTCGTGTCGTGGACCTGGCGCAGCCGGTCCTTCCGTGACTGTATCTTGTCCTGGTGGTTGCCGTTCAGCCGGTCGCGGGCGGCCTCGATGATCTGTCCGAGGGCGATAGCAGGGTCGACCACGGCGGCCAGGTCGGTCTCCACCAGCCGCCCGAAGTCCTGGGACCAGGCGGAGGTCCGGGCGTCCCGATAGCCGATGTCGATCATCTTGCAGCCCTGAGGGATGCGCCACTCCCGCGCTCTGGTCGTCCGGTTCAGCCGCGTCAGTGGCCGCTCATAGTCCTTGACCCCGACACCGAACAGAAGGTCCGCGTCTTCAAATACGTTGGTGTCCGTGAGGTCGAGTGGGTGGGTGGATGGGAAGTTGAACCGTCGGCGCCCGTCCACCACGGGGACACCGAGCAAGTCCGCGAGCTCCACCAGCTTGTCCACTGCCGCGGGGTCTTGGCCTGCCATCTCGGCCAGGATGAACGGGCGGTCGGCCAGGAGCAGCATCTCGGCGGCACGCTCGGCGGTATCGGGCGCCATGGCCGGCCGTTCGGGCGCGGCGAGGCGCTGAATGTCGGGCAGTGAGACTGCGACCTCAAGCGGGTCTTCCTGGAGGTTCGAGTCGTAGCAGAGGTAAACGGGGCCATAGGGAGGCGTGGTGGCTATGCGGTACGCTCTGGCGAACGACTCCGGCACGCTGGTCACCGTGTGCGGCTGGTCGTCCCACTTGGTGTACTGACGGACCATGTCGCCCTGGTCCTGGGCGGTGTGGATCCAGTCTATGTACGGGCGACGGCGGGAGCTGTCCATGGGCCCCGTTGCCCCGAGGACGATAACGGGCGCCTCGTCCACATAGGCGTAGTAGATGCCCATGGTCCCGTGCAGCAGGCCGACCAGGTCGTGGACGATGGCGGCCATGGGCCGACCGGTGGCGCGGGCATAGCCGTGCGCGATGCCGACTGCGATTTTCTCGTGGGTGCACTGGATGATCTGGGGCGTGTTGTCGCCATAGTTGACGATGGAGTCGTGGAGGCCCCGGTATGAGGCGCCAGGGTTCAGCGAGGCGTAGGGGATACCGTAGAGCTTCAGCATGTCGACAATTACATCGGAGCCGTACTTGCTGGCGGGCATGCATTCCTCCTTGCGCCAACCTCATAGGGACGGCGGAACACCGAACGTCACGTCGCGGGGCTTTCGACGGTGGCTGAACGGTAATCACTCGCCGAATCGTCTGTCAACCGCGGATATCTTGGCAGTGGGGGCCTCATGAGGACGATAGCGACCCCTCCACCCGAAGCGGTCCGGCATATCTCGATCATGTTGCCGGGGGCCCGCCTCGTCTGACTTCAGGAGCGGTAAGAGGCCAATGAAGAGGGAGCGGACAGGATGCCCGCTCCCTTTCCGAGTCCAAGAGGCCCCATTTCGGCCCTAGCCGCCGGTGGCTATCGGCTGCCGTGTCTCGTAGTCGATCTTCAGCGTCGCGTCCTGGTTTCCGGACCGGTTGCCCAGCATGATCATGGGGCCGTCGCCGGAGTTCTCAAGCTGATAGAAGGAGCCGCCCGTGATGGTGGCGAGCATGCCCGGCTTCAGCACCGACTTGCCGCCGTCGGGGAAATGCATCGTACACTCACCTTCGATGACGTAAAAAGTCTGGTCCTGATTATGGCAGTGCATTTCGTCCCGCTGGCCTGGGGTAGGGTAGTAGTGGACCCAGGAATGGAAGCGGTTGGTGTTGAGCACGACCGTCCGTTTCTTCTCACGCTCCGCGACCTCACGGGTGTCCATCACTTCAATGGGCATTATGCCTCCTCCTGCTGGTCTGACTGCTTCATTTCGTTCACATGACGGCGTCAAGCGCAGGCTTATCAGTCGTCTTTGGTCTTGTCAAGGCAGTCGAGCATACTCCGGCAGCCGGCACCACGAAGAGTGAAAATGCTTACGCGGAGTGGGCGGGGCGAATCATCCGATCACCGGCGACTGAGGTTGGCGGACTATGCGGATGCTTCGCCCTCTCATGCCGCCTGAGCCAAGGACTCGCCGAACCCAGTCACCTCCAGATACTCGCCATCTTCCCACTCTGGATCGGCTTCTAGGCATTCCCGCATCTTGCGTAACCTCTCGTCCTGCTGTGGGTTGTTCAGATAGGCCCGATAGGACTCGCGGTCGCGGAAGACCGCAACGCCCACCAGCTCATCGGCCTTGGCGTCCGGATGAAGCAAAAGATTGCCGACGACACCGTCTATATGCGGTTTGAGGTCACGCTCCCACTCCTGGGTCAGCTC
Organism: Dehalococcoidia bacterium; assembly: GCA_046705745.1. Taxonomy (GTDB): domain Bacteria; phylum Chloroflexota; class Dehalococcoidia; order Lucifugimonadales; family Australimonadaceae; genus JBJKQC01. Next base: position 1,691 of record JBJKQC010000272.1, on the reverse strand, counting down.
CTTGAGACGGTCCAATTGCCCTGGCTTCACTTGCATGTGGAAGATTGTCCCGTACATACCCATGCCTCCTTGGAAATGTACGGGAATTGTGGCGACGAGGGATACGGCCGGCTTCCCTATTGGGGGTTAGGCGCGCACTCGGACTGGCGCTGTGGAAGGACTAGTCCGGTCAGGAAGAGAACGAAGCGATGTCGTGGCGGTAGTGTTTACCTTGGAAGATGATCGACGCGGCGGCGGCGTAGGCCAGCGCCCGTGCTTCGACGAGGCTTTTGCTTCGACCGACAACCGTGAGCACGCGCCCTCCGCCCGTGACCACGCTTCCATCGCGGACCGCCGTGCCAGCGTGGAAGACCATCGGCCCATCCGCCACAGCGCCGAGTCCGCTAATGGACATGCCGGTCTCGAAGTGGCCGGGATAGCCGCCGGACGCCAGAACGACCCCCACCGTGGCGTCCTGGGACCACCGTAGGCCCAGCCGGTCCACATGTCCATCGATGACGGCGTCCACCACATCCAGCAGGTCCGTTTGGAGCCTGGGTAGCACCAACTGGGCCTCGGGATCGCCGAAGCGCGCATTGAACTCCAGCACCTTGGGGCCGTCACTGGTCAGCATCAGGCCGCCGTACAACACCCCCGTGTAGGGTGTCCCACGGCGGGCCAACTCGCAGACGACCGGTGCAATACACGTCGTTCGCAGCCTCTCTTCCAGCTCGTCGCTCCAGAAGGGCGGTGGGCTATAGCCGCCCATCCCGCCGGTGTTCGGCCCCTCGTCACCGTCGTACGCGCGCTTGTAGTCGCAAGCGGCCACCAGCGGCGTAACGCTCTCACCGTCGGTGAAGCAGAAGACGCTCACCTCCTGACCGCTCAGGCACTCTTCGACGACCACCCGCATCCCGGCATCGCCGAAGGCGCCATGGACCATCATTCCCTCGATGGCCTCCTCCGCCTCCTGGACGGATTTCGCCACGACCACTCCCTTGCCTGCAGCCAGGCCGTCCGCCTTGACCACGATAGGCGCTTCCCGGGTCCGCACATAAGCCGTGGCGCTTCCAGGGTCATCGAACACCTCGAACTCGGCCGTGGGGACGTTGGCGGCGCGCATCAGCAGCTTGGAGAAGGCCTTGCTGGCCTCGATTTGGGCAGCGGCGCGCGTCGGCCCGAACACGCGGAGGCCCTCGGCGCGGAAGCGGTCCACCAGGCCCGCCACGAGCGGCGCCTCTGGCCCTACGATGGTCAGGTCGATATCGTGCTCTCTCGCCGTTGCCAGTATGGACTCGACGTCATCGGCCTTGACCGGAAGGTTTGTGGCGAACTGCGCTGTTCCAGCATTGCCTGGGGCGGCGAAGAGCTCCGGGTGCCTAGGGCTGGCCGATAGTTTCCAGAGGATTGCATGCTCTCTCGCGCCGCTGCCGACAACCAAGACCCGCATGCTATTTGCCGCCCTTGGCCGGGTTCCGGTGTAAGTATATCGCGATGAATAGCGAAACGATGCTCATGGCGAACAGGACCAGCCCGAGGAACGGTTGGTCTCCACCGACAACCGCATAGACGGCCGCTGCCAGCATGCCGGCGCTGATGAGCCAAAACATGGCTGTGATCACCGTTCTCAGCAAAGGCATTCCTGCTCTCCGTCTTTCTGTCGGCAAAATCACAGCTTGGCTGCCGCCTCCTCTAGCTTGAGGCGTATGGGC
>JBJKQC010000271.1:0-15413 GCA_046705745.1 Dehalococcoidia bacterium | reverse complement strand
TCCCCTCGGCGGACGATGTATTCGAGCATGTGTACGCTCGTTCTCCCGATGACGCTTACGCTTGACGGTAGTGCGTGGCCTAGCTGATCCACCTTGAAACGGTGGGCGAGCACGTCTCTCTGCACTGTCTGAAGCGCAACATAGGCATTTGGCAAAGCCGCTGATAGCTGCAGCCCTTAGCCATTGAGCCTAATTCGCTCGGGTGATTTAATTTTCCCCGTCTCCTGACCATTTTCCGTTATTCCCCGTCTGAGATGAGACAACGCGACTGTGGGTGGTGAGCCCACGGCTGCCGTGTGCGCCTCCCAACGTTTTGCTGGCGCTGCCTCAAGCCGCCGTTCATCCGGCGGGAAGACATGCCGCCGCCTGGATCCAGATGAAGACTGACAGCCTCCTGCTGCCCCCACCCGAGCCCGCCGCCACTGTAGCTCTCGACCCCACCCCCTCATCTTCGTTTTCCCGCGGCTCCGTTAAGCCCTGGAAACGGCGCGCTCGCCGCTCGCTCCGCTTGGCCACCTTGGAAGGGGTGACCAGTAAGGCAGCCAGCACCATCGCGGACAACGCGACCGTGCCGCTGGCCGTCGCGCTGCAGGCAACGCCCATCCAAATCAGCATGCTGGGCGCGCTGCCAAAGGTGCTTTCGGTGGTAGCGCAGCTCATGGCGCCCGCGGCCATGCGCCACACGCAAGGCGCCCGGCGTCTTCTCTACCTCACGACCGTCCTAGCGACAGTGGTCTCTAGTGGCATAGTTGGCGTGCCGCTGCTGCCGGAAGGATGGCGGGTGTGGGCTTTAGTGGCGCTGGCCGTCTCCGGCACCGCCCTGCTGGACATGCAAGCCCCGGCATGGGCGAGCTGGTTCACGGCGCAGGTCCGCGCCAACCGCAGGGGACAGTTCCAGGCCACGCGCACCTCCATCGCCAGCGCAGTGAGCATAGGCGTGCTCATGGCCATTGGGACCTTCTTGGATAGCATGTCCGATCGCATCTTGCTTGCCTTCGGCGTGCTGTTCGTGGCGGTGGCCCTGCTGCGGCTGTCATCCGCCGCCGCCTTCTACCATGTCCATGAACGGCCCGCGGCAGCCACTATTGTGCGGCCAAGCCTGGTGCGGTTCATCAATGCCCTGGAGCAGCGTAACCTCCGCCGAATCCTGCTGTATTCCTTTGGCCTCTCCTTTGGCTCCAACCTCGCGGGAGCATTCTTCACGCCTTATCAGCTTGAGGTGCTGGGGTTCAGCTATTCCGGCGTCCTGATGCCTGCAGTCGTCTCCGCGCTTTCCTCCATCGCGGGAATGTACTTTTGGGGACGCATTGGAGACCGGGCCGGCAACCTGCGCGCCATCCGGTGGTCCGCAATGGCCATCGGCGTCATGCCCATACTCTGGCTCTGGGTGAGGTCGCCGGTGCACGTTGCACTGATCAACGTCATGGGGGGCTTCGTGTGGGCCGGATATGGGCTGTGCTCGCTCCACTACATTTGCGAGCTGTCAACGGCCGAGGACCGTGCCAGCTACGTTGCTTACTTGGCGGCGGCGAACGGGATCGCTGCATTCCTCGGGGCCATGTCTGGCGCTGGTCTCCTGGGCGTGCTGCCGCCCGTCGCGGGCAGCGCCTACTGCACGCTTTTTGTCATCTCCGGGCTCACGCGGATGGCCGCCGGTGCGCTGTTTCTCCCCGGGATGACGTCGGACCGGAGACCGAGAGTAGCAGCGAAGCAGTAGCCTTGGGCCTTCGCATTGCCTGGGATGCGGCACGGCCGCTGGCCGTCGTATGATTGGCATCCGGACCGGCGGCAGGCTGGTCCAGGAACGCCGGGAGTACCAGCATGCCTACCATGACCGTCATCGAAGCCGTGCGTGAGGCGATGCGCGAGGAGATGCGCCGCGATACCTCGGTGTTCGTCATGGGTGAGGACATCGGCAGGCGCGGAGGCGTGTTCCTGGCGACGCAGGGCTTCGTGGACGAGTTCGGTGAACAGCGGGTTATTGACACGCCGCTGGCGGAAGCGTCCATCGCTGGCGTGGCCGTTGGCGCAGCAATGCACGGCCTGCGGCCCATCGCCGAGGTCCAGTTCGCCGATTTCATCTGGCCTACGGTCAACCAACTCATCGGTGAGGCCGCGCGCACCCGCTACGGGACCAAGGGCAAAGTGCGGGTGCCGTTGGTGGTGCGAAGCCCCTACGGCGGGCACGTACGCGGCGGGCTTTTCCACTCCCAGAGCGTGGAGGCGTACTTCGCTCACACACCAGGGCTGAAAGTGGTTACGCCCGCCACGCCTTACGATGCCAAGGGCCTGCTGAAGGCTGCCATCCGGGACGAGGACCCGGTCATTGTGCTGGAGCACAAGCGGACGTACCGATCTGTGCGCGGGGAGGTCCCGGACGGCGATTACGTGGTGCCCATCGGCAGCGCTGAGGTGAAGCGGGAGGGAGACGCCGCAACCATTGTCACTTACGGCCTCACGCTCCATTACTCGGTTCAAGCGGCTGACAAGCTGTCCCACGGGGATGGCGTGGAAGTGGAGGTCGTGGACCTGCGGACGCTGAAGCCGTTGGACGCCGAGACGGTGCTGGCATCCGTCCGCAAGACAAGCCGTGTGCTGGTGGTGCACGAGGACAACGTGACCGGGGGCGTCGGCGCGGAAGTCAGCGCGCTCATCTCCGAGCACGCCTTCGATTGCCTGGACGCGCCGATTATGCGCTGTGCCGGGCCGGACATCCCCGCCATGCCTTTCGCGCCGACTTTGGAGGCGGCCTTCATGCCGACCGCAGACAAGATCGAGGCCAAGCTGCGCGAGTTGCTGGCGTACTAGGGCTATTCGCTCTTCCATTGAGAAATGGAGTGGGTGATAGGGAGGCGATCGCCGAGCAAGGCGTACGTTCTGGGGAATGAGAGACCATGCCGATTACCAACATCGAGCTACCTCACGTTGGCGAGTCAGTAACCGAAGGCATCATCGGCCGGTGGCTGAAGCAGCCCGGCGAGCGGGTGGAGAAGTACGACGCGCTGGTGGAAGTCGTCACTGACAAGGTCAGCATGGAAGTGCCTTGCCCGTATACCGGTACGCTCGTCAAGACTTTGGTGAGCGAAGGAGACACAGTGCCAATGGGCCAACCCATCGCCGAGATGGAGGTGGAGGAGGCAGGCTCTTCTCGGGCCACCGTGGGTGAAGCACAAATACCCGTTCGTCCAGAGCTGGTCGAGAGGCGAACGGATACTCCGGCACTGGGCGGAACGTCATCTGTGGGAGCTCGCGCTGAACGGTCGGCGCGAAGCGTGGCCAGCCCCCGCAACTTCGAGTTCATGGATACCGTGCGTAGCGTGGGTCCGACGGGCTCTGGCGAGGGCGGGCAGGGCAGGCCGGACTACGAGCTCGAGCAGAAGGCCGTGGCTGCGCGCTTTGGTGAGGGTGCAGAAGGCGGAAGGCCGGCGGCCGGGCAAGATATGGCGGAGCGCTATCACCATGGCACGCGGAGGGTCAGCCAAGCTCCGACGGGGCCATTCCTTTCACCATTGGTCCGCCGGCTCGTGGCACAGCACAGTGTGGATGTGGCCTTGGTACGCGGCACCGGCATGGGCGGACGCATCACCAAGGATGACGTGCTGCGCCATGTGGAGGAGCGGAGAGTATCAACTCCCCCTGCATATGAAGCAGCCGGAGGACCAATGGATGCTCCGCTGCTGGCGGCCCGAGCGATTGATGAGGATACTACCGTTCTTCCGCTCACGCCTTTGCGTCGCACCATTGCTGAGCATATGGCCCGTAGCGCGCGCGAAATCCCCGCCGCCTGGACCATGGTTGAAGCAGATGTCACGGGCCTCGTGCGCTGGCGCAGGGCCCACCGCGAGGCGTTCGAGCGGTCTCACGGCGTACTGCTGACCTACTTGCCGGTGGCCGCCCAGGCTGTTGCCCAGGCGCTGCGAGAAAATCCGCGCCTGAACGGACGATGGGACGGCGACCGCATCCTGCTCAGCAACCGTGTTCACTTGGGCATCGCCGTCTCCACCGATGCCGGCCTGATTGTTCCGGTCGTCCACGACGCCGACAACCTCAGCGTCGCCGGCTTGGCGCGGCGTGCCGCGGAGTTGATCGAGGCCGCCCGGACGCGGTCGCTCCGTCTGGAAGATGTGCAGGGAGGCACGTTCACGCTGAACAACACCGGAGCGCTGGGTTCCGTCCTCTCGGCGCCCATCATCAACCATCCACAGGTGGCCATCCTCACAACCGAGGCTATCGTCAAGCGTGCCGTGGTGATCGAGGGTGACGCCATTGCCGTGCGGTCGATGATGAACATTTGCCTGACTTTCGACCACCGGGTGTGCGATGGCTCGGAAGCTTCGGCATTCTTGCGTTCGGTCAAGGCACGATTGGAAGCAGTTGACGAACAGACACCGCTCGCGTGACGAGGCGCGCCGCCCGCCTATGGGACGAGCCGGCTAGCCTTGAGCGCTCGGCTTCGGTGGGCGCCCCTCGGCCTTGGAGTGCTTGAGCTCTATTGGTTGAAGCTTGTCAGAACTATCCGCCTCGGCGCCTAATTCTCTACGCCAACGTCCTCTTGTCGCCTTTGGTGGTTTCTCTTAGCTCATCATTGCGACGAAAATCTCGTCGCCGTTGTCGGCGCATTGTGTCAAGCCCTCCCGCTTGCACCTGTTCCAGAATATTTATGTGAAGCAAATCCTGCCCGCACTCTTGGGTAATCGAGTCAGGCCCGCCCACAACGGGCCGCCGCTTGAGTGGTGCTTCAAGCCTCCCTTCTCGTCTCCCAATGCCCTTATCCTTCAGCGCCAACGCTTTGTGCCTGTTGATTGTCGTTGCGCAGGCCTGGCCAGCTTGGGCGGAGACAGGATGTCGCTAGGGGGGTTGCAGGAAGGCAACGCTGAGGGACCGGGAAGGAGAAAATATGTATCGACAACCGACAAACATGCGGCAACAGAGTGGAGGGGGCAACATGCACAGTGACGCGGGGGCACCGCAGTCCAGTACGGTGGACACGAATATCTTTTTGGAACCGCTGGCCCGGCCTTCGGTACTCGGGCTGTATTCTCTGGGAGCCGCCCTGTTCGTCGTTGCTGCGTACTGGGCGGGATGGTTCGGCACCGCCACCACCCCACAGGTGCTTTTCCCCATCGTGGCGGTTTTCGGCGGCATAGTCCAGCTCATTGCTGCATCTGTGGCTTACAGGGCGCGAAACGTCTTCAGCACCGCCCTGTTCGGCACATGGGGCGCCCTGTTCCTCAGCTACGGCGTGCTTTGGGGATTTGTTGCCGCAGGAGCTATTCCGGTGCCCAGTAGTACGTTCGTTGCATTCGGCATCTGGCTGGTACCGATATCTCTCATCACGTGGTCGTTGTTCATAGCGTCCAGCATGGTGGGATTTAGCCTGTTTACCTTCTTGGGCTTGCTTGCTGGTGGCGTGACGATCCTCACCGTCGGGCAGTGGACAGGTGGGACCCTCGTTCAGTCCATAGCCGGCTACTGGCTGGTCGTTGCCTCGGTTGTGGCCTGGTACACTGCCACCGCCCTGATGGTCGAGGAGATGGTGGGGAGGGAGGTGCTGCCCCTGCTTAGGACCCACCACGAGCCGAGCTACGTGCCTGGCTATGGCGAGCCCGGCGTCGTTCGAGGATAGCCGCTTTGAGAGAAAGGTCCCGCAGCGCTGCCTCAGCCCCGTGACCGAGGGTCACGGGGCTATTCATATACCTGCGCCCACTATCCGTCGCCCACTAGCCGTCGCCCACTATCCGTCGCCGTTCGCTACCTTGTTATTCATTTGAATCCACGCTCTATCTGTGCGAACCTCTAGGGCCGCCACCAAACCCTTTCGGAACGGAGACCCGCTTTGGCTGAACGCGATCTGCAGCTACGCTATGGAATGAACCCGCACCAGAAGCCCGCTCGGGCCTACGTCAAAGATGGGGTGCTCCCTTTCGAGGTATTGAACGGAGCCCCTGGCTTCTTCAATTTGCTTGACGCGCTCAACTCCTGGCAGCTTGTTCGCGAGCTGCGGCAGACCACAGGCATCCCCGCGGCGGCGTCCTTCAAGCACGTCAGCCCCGCAGGAGCAGCGGTCGCTGTGCCGCTGAGCGAGGCCCTGGCCAAAGCGTACTTCGTTGACGATCTGGATCTCTCCCCGCTGTCAGTGGCGTATGCACGAGCCCGTGGCGCGGACCGTGTGTCCTCCTTCGGCGATTGGGCGGCGCTGAGTGATGAGGTCGATGAGACCACTGCCCGCCTGCTGCGGCGGGAGGTCTCCGACGGGGTCATCGCTCCCGGGTTTACGCCGGAGGCGCTAGACCTCCTACGAAAGAAACAAGGCGGCCGCTACTGCGTCCTGCAAGTAGACCCGACTTACGAGGCGCCGGAGACCGATGTGCGGACGCTCTTCGGCGTAACCTTGGAGCAGAAGCGCAACGATGTTCGTGCGGACGCCGGGCAGCTCGATCATAGGGTCACGAAGAATAAGGAATTGCCCAAGTCCGCCCGACGCGACCTGATTGTGGCGTTGACGACTCTCAAGTTCACCCAGTCCAACTCCATGTGCCTCGCCTTGGACGGCCAGGTCATCGGCAATGGGGCAGGGCAGCAGTCGCGCATCCATTGCACGAGGCTAGCCTGCGACAAAGCAGATATCTGGCACCTCCGCCAGCATCCTGCCACGCTTGGCCTCAAGTTCCGTGAGGGGCTGGGCCGGCCGGAGCGCGACAATGCCATCGACGGCTTTTTGCGAAACGACCTTTCGCCCGCGGAAAGGGCGGTATGGCAGGAGAGGTTCTCGGAGGTCCCTGTGCGGCTTACGGCAGCAGAGAAGCGCGCGTGGCTGGACGGGCTGACGGGCGTAGCGCTGGGTTCGGATGCCTTTATCCCCTTCCGTGACAACATCGACCGTGCGGCCATGAGCGGGGTGCGCTATGTGGTGCAGCCCGGCGGGTCCGTGCGTGACGATGACGTCGTCGCGGCGGCGGACCAGTACGGCATGGTGATGGCCATGTCTGGCGTGCGCTTATTCCACCATTGATTGCGGTACCATTCTTGTATGTCTCCCATGGTTGATCGTCGTTGGCGTGAGGCACAGGGCGATGTGCTTTGGCTGGGAGCCCGCGTGGACTACCTCGAAGCTTGGGAGTTGCAGCGCCACTATGCAGCTCAGCGGGCGGATGGTCTGCGTCGCGACGCCTTGATACTGCTGGAGCACGCACCTGTCTATACGGCGGGCCGCCGATCGTTGCCGGAACACGTTCTACGCGCGCTTCCCGCACCACTCATCGAGACCGATCGGGGAGGGCAGGTGACCTATCACGGCCCTGGTCAGCTGGTGGGCTACCCTATCGTGTCTCTGGCGGAGCGTGGAATGGGTCCCAAGGCGTATGTCCGTGCGTTGGAGTCGGCGCTGGTAGACGCGCTTGGCGCACTTGGGGTGCGGGCACACACCGAAGAGGGCCTCACAGGCGTATGGACAACGTCCGGGAAGATCGGCGCCATCGGCGTCAAGATTACCCGCGGCGTCACCATCCACGGTTTCGCCCTGAATGTCACCACGGACCTGTCTGCGTATGACTGCATCGTGCCCTGCGGCATCGCAACACGGCCGGTCACATCCATCTCGCAAGAGGTGGGCCGGGCGCCTGTGATGCCCGTCGTATGCCGTCATGTCGTCGGGGCGCTGTCCGCGCACTTGGGTACGGCTTGGGGCAAACTGGACTCTAATTTTATTGACATGTTAGGTTAGCCCTCCTAGAATCGCTCGTGCCTCGCTTTTTCCTCATCTCAATGGCCGTGGACGGTCCCCTTCAGTCATGCCAGCGATCCGAGAAATGTTTGACTTGCAGGCGGCGGACCTTGAAATCGACCGTCGCAAGGAGCGACTGGCCGAAATAGCTGGGCGGTTGGGGAACGACAGCTCGCTAAAGGGCCTTCGCGTCGAGGCCCGTTCATTGGAAGAGTCGGTCCGGAAGCTAACGGGGCGCCAGCGAGATCTTGAGGAAGCCACCGGCGATATCGCCCAGCGCATACAGGCCGCCGAGGCGAAGCTCTATGGAGGGACTATCACCAACCCTCGCGAGCTCAAGGACCTGCAGGATGACATCGCACAGCTCGGCCGACAGCGAAGCGATCGAGAAACCGGGCTGTTGGAAGTGATGGATGATCTGGAGGCGGAGCAAGCGAAGCTGCATGCCGCAAGCCAGCGCCTGTCGGACGCCGAACGGGCCTGGAAACAAGACCAGGAACATATGGCCAGGGAGAAGGACATGCTTCAGAGGGAGCTCGCCGAGCTGAGCGAGGAGCGGGGCACCAGGGCCTCGCTTATTCCGCCCGCCGAGCTTTCGCTCTACGAGCAAGTCCGCCGTCGGCATGCGGGCAAGGCCGTTGCCATCGTCCGCAACGGGACTTGCCAATCGTGCCGGACCGTACTGCCAACACGCCAGACTCAGAACTTGAAGACTTCGGCCACGCTCGTGCGTTGCCCGAGCTGCGGCCTGATCCTTCTACCGGAATAACTTGTGAGAGCACTAGCCTATTTCACCATCGATCCGGAAGCACCCCGTTCGAGTCCTCGCAGCCTCGAACAGCTTTCTCGGGCTTTCGACACCTACTGCACTTCTCGCCGTCACTCCGCCATGGGCGTCTTTGCCGAGGACCCATGCCAGCCGGGCCGCCTGCGTTATGCTGAAATGCTGGAACATATCCGCAAGTCCCGGGTTGGCTTCCTCGTCGTGGTGCCAGGGGCCGCGGACCTCGGCGATACATTGGAGGAGCAAGTCGGCCGGGTTTTGGAGTTGGACTCGCTATCATGCCAAGTCCTCTGCGATGACCCAGAAGTGCCGGACCCGCTCCAGAACGCTCTGAAGCTGCTCCAAGGATCACCGGCGGCGGCTGCTCGTCGAGATAGGATCAAAGAAGGCATGCGGGCGAAAGCGGCCCGCGGCCTAGGCCTGGGCAAGCCTCCTTATGGCTACCGCATCGGCTATGACGGCGTGCTTCGGCCGGTCGAGGATGAAGCGCATGTCGTGCGCTACATCTTCCGCACGTACCTTGAGCACGACGGCGGCGTGCGCGCCATTGCTCGCGATTTGAACGACCGAGGGCTGCGCACTCGCCGTGGCCAGCGTTGGAGCATGGTGACCGTTCGAGACATTCTGCGCAATAGCGCGTACATCGGCACTTATCGCCGCTTTGGCCTGCGCATACCTGGCAGCTACGAACCGATTATTTCCGATCCCGACTTCCGGCAAGTGCAGGAGCGAATGCAAAGCCGAAGCCCAGTCCGCCGCCACCCGCGAGGCGAGCCATTCCTGTTGGCGAGCATCCTCTACTGCGGTCACTGTGGCCAGCGGATGATGGGCGTGACGCGGCGGCAGACTTGGCGGCGGAAGGACGGCGAGCGCGCGCGCGGCGAGTACCGTTATTACCAGTGCCAGTCCCGCATCAATCGCAGCCAGTGTCAGTACCACACAACCCGCGCCGCTGAATTAGAGGAGCTAGTGCTTGAGAGGGTCAAGGCGCTGACTCCCGATCTGTTCGCAGTCTCGCGCAATGGCACGGACCATGGTTCCTCTGACCGCTCGCAAGCGGAAGGCCGTTTGAAGGCGCTGGGACGGCGTTATGTCGATGCAGTCCAGCGAGCCGCCAGCGGTGGGATGACGCTTCAGCAGCTCAAGGCGGCGGTGACGGAACTGGACGCGGCGCGCCAATCGCTACAAGAGCGGCTGTTGCTTATCGACGGCGGCCATGAGCGGCTACGGGACATGATGGAGGCGCAACACAATCGTCTGCACTCGGAATGGGACGATATGGCCATTGGCGATCGCCAGGAGGTGCTTCGTGCTTTGGTCTCGAAGGTCATCATCAAGGACGGCACTGTAGAAGTAGTGCCACGATAATCACAGACTCTGTGTCTTGCTGTCCCTGAGAGGGAGCGCCAGGCTACCCCATTTCTATAGCCCGTTCGTGCGATTCGACTGCGGTTCCATCTCCACCTAGACCTGCCGGGGAAAACCTCTCGGGCGGCACTCGGTATCGGACGCGCCCAGGCCAGGGCGGATTCACCGGGGCTGCCAAGGATTGTCATCTCATGCGGAGCAGAACGCTGCCGTAGCGCATAACTCGTACGAATACCAGGGCCGCACTGGTATCCTTGAGAGAACGAGCATTCATGATCACGTTTTCATTTGACCCCATCTTCCTCCGACTCGGTAGCTTCCAGCTTGGCTGGCATGGGGTCTTTACCGCCATTGCCGTCGGTGCCGCCGTATGGCTGGGGCTGCGCCTCGCCCGCAAAGCAGGCGTGAATAGCCCAGAGCTTGGGGAACTGGCCCTGTGGGCCGTGATCGGCGGCATCGTTGGCGCTCGCCTGTTTCACGTGTTCGACCACCTCTCCTACTTCGCGCAGCACCCGTTGCAGGTCTTTCAAGTTTGGGAAGGCGGAATCGCGGTCTATGGCGCGTTCATCGGCGGCATCGCTGGTGGGCTGGTCGTTGCGCTGCGGAACCATCTGCCGGTCCGCGTGCCGCTGGACGCCGCCACACCGGCGATGCTCCTTGGGCAAATGATTGGCCGGTTGGGCTGCTTGTCCAACGGTGACGCCTGGGGCAGGCCGACGGGCGGATCGTGGGGTATCGTCTATACCAACGCCAACGACCTCTTACCCAGCTCGCTGCTTGGCGTTCCCACTCACCCCTATCCGCTGTACGAGATCGTGGCGGTGGGCTTCCTATTAGGGGCGTTGTGGCTGGTACGAGGGCGGCTGCAGACTCCCGGCCTGTTCTTCGCGGCGGGGGCGATCGGCTACGCTGCTATCCGCTTTGGGCTCACTTATTTCCGGCAGGAGACCACCCTCTTCTGGGGACTGCAGGAAGCCCAGGTAATCGCATTGATCACCGGACTGGCGGCCATGGCATTCCTGGTGCTGAATGCAACTCGTCATGCAGCCACCAAGCCCGCGGTGGCGCGTTCTGGTGCCCGCCGTCGGACGTCTTCCAAGGTACGCTAAGGAAGCCACTAGCGCGGACACTCCAGTGCCCGCAGCGGCTACCGGGCTTCTGTGGGCTCAAACCGACATTCGGCCTTCCGTTATCATGTAGATGCTTTCTGCAAGGAGGGCCACATGACCGTTCCTGCAACCGAGACCGCGACCTTCGCCGGCGGCTGCTTCTGGTGTCTAGAGCCGCTGTTCAAGGAGCTGCGCGGCGTACTCAAGGTAACTCCCGGCTACTCTGGCGGGGCAGTGCCGCACCCGTCCTATGAGCTGGTGTGTATGGGGACCACCGGTCACGCCGAATCGGTCCAAGTCGAGTTTGACCCCTCCGTCATCTCCTACAAGGAGCTTCTGGAGGTGTTCTTCACCATGCATGACCCCACCACGCTCAACCGGCAGGGGGCGGATGTGGGCACCCAGTATCGCTCCGCCGTCTTCTACCATGCACCGGAGCAGCAGAAGACGGTGGAGCAGGTCATTCGCGACTTCGAAGCGAAAAGGGTTTGGGACGGCCGTTTTGTTACGGAGGTGAAGCGGTTCGATTCTTTCTATCCAGCGGAGGACTACCATCACGACTACTTCGCCAGTAATCCTTGGCAGCCCTATTGCCGCATCGTCATCGCACCCAAGGTAGCTAAGTTCCGTAAGCAGTTCCTCGAGAAGCTACGGCGGTAATCGTCTTCACGGTGTGCCTCAAGAGGCCAGGCGGGCTGGTCCAACCAAGATCGATGATGCCCCCAGCGCCTTTGCAGTGCTCAAACGATAAAGGCGGGGCAGTCCAGCAGGGAGAGGGAAGCACCGGTGGAGGCCCCAGGCCTCCACCGGTGCTTCCCTCTACTTCACGAATTGGATGTCATCCAAGTAGAACGTCGGTGGGACCGCACCTGCCGCTTCCTCTAGCCATAGGTCGCTTACCGTTTTGCCAGTTGCGTCAAGCGCGGCCAGTGGGACCTTGACTAGATACCAGCCGCCCGCTATCTGGGTAGCATATGAGGCCACGGGGACCGGCTGCATCTGCTGACCACCGGCGTCTACCATTGCCACGTTGAGCACTGGAAGTCCACCGCTCGTGGGATGCAGCGCAAATTGCAGGTAGCCGTAGCTGGCCGTATCGAAGCTGCCGGCGTGGAGCGCCAGGCCGGCCCAAGGCGCCGTGTACGTGACCGCCATGGACCACCTTCCCTGGTAGACGAATTTGGTGGCCTGTGGATCCATCTGCGTGTTCCAACTCCAGCTCTGCCAGTTGAGGGTGTCATCATAGACCGTCGGAGAGGCGGGGTCGGGCACGGCCCCGCGGTTGACCGTCTGCTGGCCCGGGCACGGCACGTTGGGGAACGCCATGACCGTGTTTCCAGCCAACTGGAAGCGCACGGAGGCGGAGTCGTTGGTGTAGTTGCTTTCCACTATGGAGTGATCAGGGTTGCCCGTGGTGACGAGACAATAGATGCCGTCTGGTACCCCCGTGATATTGATGTCCTGGTCCGGAAGGGTCCATTTGTATTCGTCCGCCCACCCTACGGAAATGCCCATGGGCGTAGTGGGGCTGCAGTCCTGGTAGGTGTAGTACAAGCTGGCGGGGGTGCCCGGAAGGTTGAACGCTCGGAAGCTATCCATCAGGCAGGTGCTGTCCTTCGTGCCGCTGACAACTTGTTTGTCCCCATTCATTACCTGGAACAGCGTGAAACCTTCGAAGTGCCAGTGGTGATGCTCAGGATGATATACCTCGCAGCCGACCAGCTGTTCCCTGTACTGCGTGTCCGTGCCGCGGTTGTAGTACCCGTACCCGTCGGTGCTTTGGTAAATCCGTTGGTAGACCAGCGTTCCCGGGCCCTGGTCTCCCGCATTTGCGTTACACGTCGTGGTTGTGCCCGTGGCCGGGTACACCAATAAGACCCCCGCCCCTTCGTTGCCAACCGAATTAGTGAAGTAGAGCAGCTTCTGCCCGCCCACGATCTCGATATGGAGATCGGTCGGCTGCAGAGATACAACGTCCGGGAGCAGGTCTTGGCCCTTAGAACCTCCACTGGCGGTTGGCGTGGGGATGAAGGTGGGCGTTGGGCTAGGAATGCGTGTTGGCGTAGGCGTTGGAGCAAGGGTAGGGGTAGGCACCGGCGTGGGTGTGGGGGTTGGCGTTAGCGTTGGGGTTGGAGTCGCCGTTGGCACAGGGACGGTAGATGTAGTGCCTAAGCTTGTCGGGGTTGGAGCGGGGCTGGATGAATTGGGGGGGAGCGTTGCCCCTGGGACCGAAACAGGTCCAGGGGCTTCCGCGTGAAACGGGTTTTCCAGCCCACAGGCGGCTAGCCCACCAGCCAGCAATGTCCCCAGCACACCAGCCCACAACATCAGTCTAAGAACCTTCGAGCGCATCGTAGCCACCTCAACAGGGACGCATCGCAATCGTGGAAATTTCTTTTCGTGCCCCTAGTCCGGTTTAGTCGCTCATATTGCAGTAGGCAATGCACGTTATAGCTAATAGCGTCTCGCTTAATAGTTGAGGCGATTACTAGTCCTAAATAGCTAGGCCATCGAGGGAGACTGTTCCTCTGCGCGTGGGAGGACATGCGTATGTGAGCTTGTCCCTTGGGCCCCATCGGACCCCGAGCTGCCAGCCGTGGAAGTCGCACTCCCGCCGACTGACTAATACAAATAGATGATGCGAAATGGCGGCTACGGAGTTGATTCTGCGCTAGGATTCACCAATCGATCGGTGGCTCCATTGATGCCCACGAAACTGCTCAAGGGCCCAACTGGTCGGCCGAGAACGTCTTGAGTCCACTCCTCAACATCAAGGAGAGGCAGGCCCTAAGAGGCGCCGGTCAAGTGCATGAGGAGCGCCCATGCGTAGAAGGATTTTCCTGTACGGCCTGGTCCTGGCCGCGTTGGCAGCCCCACTCGCTGCTTGCTCCGTTGGTCCCATGAATCCCAAGGCCCAGAGCGGGCAGACAGCGAACGCGGCGACGGGGTCAATCGCTATCGGCTTGAAGCTCATCGCCGAAGGACTGACTGCGCCGGTCGATCTTCTGCCTGACCCCGATGGCTCCGGCCGGATGTTCGTGGTCGACCAAATAGGCTTGGTCCGCATCATCAACCCTGATGGCACCCTGGCCCCGCAGCCCTTCCTGGACATTCGCGACCGCATGGTCCATCTCAGCGGTGGCTATGACGAGCGAGGTCTGCTTGGCCTGGCCTTTGATCCCAACTACGCTCGCAATGGGCGCTTCTTCGTCTACTACAGCGCTCCACCGCGCTCAAGTGCTTTCAACAATACGTCGCACATCTCCGAATTCCAGGTTTCTCCCACTGACCCCAATCTAGCCGACCCCGGTTCGGAGCGAATCATCCTCCAGGTGGATGAGCCGCAGGCCAACCACAACGGTGGCACACTGCTGTTCGGCCCAGACGATGGCTACTTGTACATCTCGCTCGGAGACGGCGGTGGCGGCGACGACATTGGCGCAGGCCATGTCAGCGATTGGTACGCGGTCAATGAGGGCGGCAATGGGCAGGACATCACACATAATCTTTTAGGCTCGATATTGCGTATCGACGTCAATTCTGGTGACCCTTACGGCATCCCTTTGGACAACCCGTTCGTTGGGACGGCGGCCCTCCCTGAAATCTACGCCTATGGCTTTCGTAACCCCTACCGCATGTCTTTTGACATGGGTCCTGGGCACCGCCTGTTCACTGTGGACGCGGGCCAAGACCTGTGGGAGGAAATCGATATCGTCACCAAAGGCGGGAACTACGGCTGGAACGTCAAAGAAGGGACCCATTGCTTCAGTACGGCTCACCCAGACGAGTCTCTCCCCCAGTGCCCCGATCGAGTAACCGGCGGCTTGGACACTGGCAAACCATTCACGGACCCGGTGATTGAGTTCCCCAATGCCAGCCAAAAAGGTGGTCTGGGGCTTGCCGTCGTCGCGGGGAATGTCTATCGGGGCAAGGCATTGCCCCAGTTGCAGGGGCAGTACATCTTCGGCACGTGGAGCATGTCGTTCGGAGAGCCCAGTGGACGCTTGTTCGCGGCCCGGCCCGTTGACCATGGCCTGTGGCCTATCACTGAGCTCGTTACCCCCAAGGAAGCGATTGGCACCGGAATTGGTCACTTCATTCTAGGGGTGAGTCAAGACCAAAGCGGCGGGACCTACGTGCTGACCAGCGACTCTTCCGGTCCCCAGGGGAACACCGGGAAAGTATGGAAGATTGTTGCGCGCTGAAGGAGGCTGGGCAGGGCCGCTCCCGCGCAGCCACATGGGAATTGCGGCCTTCGAACTTTTGCTATCCTTTCTCCCATGAACGTCCGTATGCCTATGCTTTTTGGTGCCGGAGCCATCCACTGATGCGGCCCATCATCGAAGTTGCAGAAGACCTGCGCCTGGACGCCGGCTCCATTATTCCTTATGGCCGTTACATAGCGAAGGTGCCCTTGGAGGCTATCCGC
>JBJKQC010000270.1:0-5076 GCA_046705745.1 Dehalococcoidia bacterium | reverse complement strand
GCTGTGTCCCGATGCCCACGTACCCTTTGAGTGTTTCCACGACGCGTTCGGGCGGCCCCACCAGTGCGCCACGCCGGGCGGCGCCGGCCTCGTCGGGCTGCTGGCGCAAGTCTACGAGCACGCGAAGCCCTTGCCCCACCGCGCCCTTTGGCCTTCCGAAGGACGCCGCCATTTCTTCGATCGTCGCATGCAAGCCGGCAAGCTGCTCAGGCGTCGTGTGAAAAAGCGGGGGGTACCACATGTCACCGTAGCGGGCGGCGCGGCGCAGGACGGGCGTGGTGTGCCCTCCGACCCAGATAGGCGGGTGAGGCCGCTGAACGGGGTGCGGATAACAGGCCGCATCCCTGACCTGAAAAAACCGGCCCTGGTGATCGATGGCGGTCTGGGTCCATGCCTGCAGCAACAGGTCCAATCCTTCGTCCAGCATCTTGCCCCGCTGCTCGAAGGGCACGCCCAAGACGCGAAATTCCTCCTCCAGCCAGCCGGCGGCTACGCCCAAGATGACCCGGCCGCCGGAGAGCACATCCAGCGTTGCAGTCACCTTGGCGGTGTGCAGCGGGTGTCGAAGCGGCAGCAGCGTGACGGCAGTCCCCAGCTTCACACGGCTAGTGATTCCAGCCGCGTAGGAGAGCGTGGTGAACTGGTCCATGAAGGGCAGATTGGCGGAGATGAGGAACTCGCCGCCCTCGTCGTACGGATAAGGCGAGGAGGTAGCTGTCGGCAGGACGATGTGGTCCGCCGCCCATATGGAGTCGAGTCCCGCAGCCTCGGCCTGCTCGGCGACGAGCCGGACGGCATCTGAGTTGTCCATGCCGATGGTGGGAAGTGAAACGCCGAACTCAACCATGCAGATCTCCATTGCGAACAAGAGTGAGTGGCGAGTGGTGAGCGGTCAGTGGTAAGTGCCTGCCGCTTGCGGTGCTAGGCCCGCGGCCGGTATTCTGCCAGACACAAGCGTTACTGGGGCGGCATCGCGTCCCCTTTTTGTATACGGCAATCGGCTATTCCGCAACTATTGAAGGCGGCTAGGAGGAGCAAGACGTGGATAGCAAGGCATTCCTGGCGGAGATGCAGCAGCTCGTTGAACGCAAGCACAGCAGAAACCATCCCTTGTTTGGAATGATCGAGCGAGGGGAGTTGACCAAAGAGCAGCTCCGTGGCTTCGTGAAGCAGTTCTACCAGCTATTCCCCAAGCCGTTCCCCAAGCCCATTGCGGCCATGTTTGCCCGATGCCCGGAGGACCCGGAGCTGGAGCGGATGTGGATGGAAAATCTCATGGAAGAGGCCGAGGGCGGCGATACAGGCACCGCAGGGCACAAGCAGCTCTACATCCGCTTCGCTGAGGCAATGGGCATACCCGTCGACGAGCTGAACGCGGCCAAGCCTCTGCCGGAGACACAAGCGCTACTCAACTGGCGGGAGCTGTTGCTGCACCAGCGCTCGTGGCTGGAGCTCTATGCCGCGCAGGGCCTTTGCTTGGAAGGGACGGCCTCGGGCCGTATGCAGCGCGTGGTGAAGGGCCTGGTGGAGCACTATGGGTTCGACCGCAGCAGCAAGGACATCGAGTACTGGACGCTCCACATGTCCGTCGACGAGGAGCACAAGAAGGTCGCGCCCTACGCCATCGAGAAGTATGCCGTCAGCCCTTACGAGCAGGAGCGGGTGCGCGAGGCGGTCCAGACGACGCTGGACATCTTCTGGCTGACCTATGACGGCATCCAACGGGCATTCGTGGACGCGGACCCACTCTACGCTGCATGGCGAGAGCCGGTCATGGCCCGCAAGTAAGAGTGCGCTATTGCTAAGGACGGGCGCTTGTCTAAAAGAGGCATATAACCATGTCTGAGAACGCCCCGGGCCTCGAAGTCTTTAGATATGAGAAGCCGGAGTACGAGGGCAAGAAAGCCATCGTCCCGCTTGCCAAGACGGACCGGCTGTTCGCGAACGTGCAGGTAATCTCGTGGGGCGGCGAGACGGTGCTTCACGCGCATAACCACTTGGACGGCTTCTGGTTCGTGCTGAGCGGTCGGCTGCGGTTCTACAGCGACGAAGACACGCTGGTCGCGGAAGTCGGCAAGCACGAGGGAGTGCTGATTCAGCGCGGCGCCAAGTACTGGTTCGAGACGGTTGGGGACGATCCGACCGAGGTCTTGCAGATCGAGGCGTCGGACCGCCCCTTCGGGAATCCGGAAGACGAGAAGGCGACGCGCACCTATCACGAGGTGAGCAAGCCGCTGGGTAGGCAAAGGGCCTGACGAGAGCACTGGGCATGCCTCTGATGTGCCGACGTACCACGTTGCCGTAAGGGCGCCCCTACGGGACTCCACGCCAGTGTGAGAGCTAGTCGTAGGCTTGCAGCTTGCCCTTCTTGTTCTCGGGTCCGGGCACTCCGGTGCACCAGGGGACGAGGTTCTTCATCCGGCATTCCTGGCCGTGCTTGCGCAGTTCCTCCTCGAATATCTCGTGAACGCGACGCTCCTCGTCCTCGTACTCGAGCTGTATGCCACCTTCCTTGATGCTGACCATGGCCCGGATTTCCGCCTGCTTCGTTGGGTCGTTTATCCCTCGCTTGAAGGCGTACTTCCGTGAGTTGGAAGGGCTCATGTTGATGTAGCGGGCTGGCGTGGTGCCCACGTTGAAGTGCTGGTGGAAATACTCGTTCTCGGAGTCTGCCGTCGGGAGGTAGAGGCTGCCCCGCTGCCAGTCCGCCTTGACGAGGTCGGACAGGTCTTGGTTTCGCCAGATGAGGGCGAAGCCGACGCCGCCGGTGATGAGCAGGTGCGCTCCAGGGCCATGGCGGTGAGCCTTTTTGTAAGTGCCCACGGGAAACTCTGAGATGTGGGAGGAGACGGTGTTGTCGGCCAGGGACAGCATGACATTGGTGCCACCGCCACCGCGCTCGTGCCAGGCTGGCATGGGCATGTTCGCCGCGTCGGGTACAAAGTTGGTCTCCCACACGCGGCCCTTGTACATGGTGCCGGAGCCGGCGGCCCAGCCCTCTTCTCCAGTCAGGCGATCGGGGAACACGTAGGGGTTGTTCCAGATGAAATCGGGCGTGATGAACTTGCGGATCATGCCGGGCAAGTTGGTGACGGAGACCATGCGTATGGGTTCTGTGCCGCTGCCGTTGAAGTGCTGGTAGGAAGCGTTCATGGGGATGGAGAAGTAGGATCCCTCGGCCCACTCAAAGGTCTGCTTTTTCGCTTCGTCGTACCAGACCGAGGTCGCGCCACGGCCGCTCAGGATATAGATGACCTCGTTGTACATGTGGCGGTCCGGGTTGGTCTTGCCGCCTGGAGCGATCTCCAGGACGTGCTCGTCGGTCTCTTCATCGCCATCGAGGTAGACTACCGCGCCATGGCAGCCCTTCCGCGGCCAGTAGTCGAGTTCCAGCGAGTAGAGGTCCTTGATGTACAGACCGCCGTGGAGCTTGACGCCCTCGTCCTTCTGCCATTCCTCGTAGGTGTCGATGCGATCGAAAGCCGGTGCGTGAGCTGGGTCATAGGTTGTCGTCATGGCTGGCCTCCACCTTCCTGAATTGCCACTACCCTGAATTGCCACTACAGTGGGGCACTCTCCGGCGAAAAGAAGGAGCGCCGCAAAGGTATAGCCACGGACGGCGCGCGTCAATCCAAGGCCGTTCGATCTTGTCGTTCTTGGGGCTGACGTTGGCAGCGACGGCTGCTCGCCGCGAGATTCCGCATGCTCACGCGGAGGGGCCGCGTCCGACGGCAGTCAGCGCTCTTCTCGCCAACCGCCAGGCGCCGGTCTTCAAGGTTGAACGCTCTGGCGCCACCCGCAGGCCGGCCCCGCACAGTAAAGCATGAAACCGGTGCATGTCCGTCTCACGTCCCACGATGATGCGGGCCAGCGCATAGACATCATCTGTGGTGGAGCTCATGGCGTGCTTGACCCCGACTGCCGATGTGAAACCCGCTTCCTTGACCAGCTGCTGCACTTTGGCCGAGTAGTAGCCGTGGGGATAAGCAAAGGACCTGACGGGCCTAGCCAACTGGTCTTCCAACTCCACTTTGCTTTGCAAAATCTCGCGGCGAGCCAAGGAGAGGGGGAGCGTATCCAGAGGCCGGTGAGACCGGCTATGCGCGCCGCATTCGATTCCTGCGGGCGGCAGCTCACGGACTTGTTTCCACGCCAGCATGCGGCGGCCCCCTTCATTCTCTCGACGCAGCCAGCGGCTTGTCCGCCCGATGAACCCTGTCGCTATATACAGGCTTGCGGGTATCTGAAAGCGCCGAAGGACCGGGAGGGCATTGTGGTACATGTCGGCGAATCCATCGTCGAAAGTGACGACAACCGGCCTAGACGGCATATTGCTACAGGCAACCGAGTCCACAAGATCGGACACCGTTAGGGGCACATACCCCTCCTCCCTAAGAAACGCCATCTGGGCGAAAAAGGCCGAGGGTGTAACAGTCCAACGGGCGAACCGCGTCGACACGTCATCGGCGATGGAGTGGTATAGCAAAATGGGTACGGTCTGGACGTCGTGGTTCATCTTTGCGAAAAGCTCTCCCCAAGCCATGGGGAATATCCCGCGGCTGCCTCGTTTATTCGGTATCAGCCTGTTGGGCGCTTCGATACCCCCAAGAGGGTAGCCGAGAAGACCAACTATCCGCCGACATGCCGGGCTACGAAAAACTACCCAGACTGCTCTGGATAGCATCAGCCCTCTCCACTGGATGACTGCTGTCCCCGTGGCCGGCCACAACTCCGTTGGCCCAGACGTTGGCCTGCTGCCGGATATTGGCCTGGTGAACGACGATGCATAAAATATGCCGGGAGGCGAAATTGCTTTCAGGCGGCACGGCGGGCATATTTGCAGGCTTTGTTCTCGGATTATTGGGTGCGGGAGGCACGGTAGTTGGACTTCCATTCCTTCTCTACCTCGCCCCTCTCGACCCTCACACAGTCATCGGCACCAATGCTCTTGGCGTAGCGCTCATCGCAACCGCCCTCTTGGGCTGGAGGCTCTGGCACAGGGACGTCTTGGTGACACCAGGCGCCACGTTTGCCTTACCAGGCCTTGCAGGCGTGATCGCGGGAGCACAGCTGGGC
>JBJKQC010000269.1:0-3417 GCA_046705745.1 Dehalococcoidia bacterium | reverse complement strand
GCGTAATGCCGCGCTCACCGGCTTGATATGTGAGACAAGGGCAAGACAGCCATGACATTCAGTGAATTGCCGTTGTGGTGCCGCGCTCACCGGCTTGATATGTGAGACTCGACGGGTAGTACCTGTTCCGGACCGGCCGGGTTCTTGTCTATACCGTGGAAGAGATCGATCGGACCGAAGGCGACGGCCATTATTCGTGCCAAAGCAACGTTGTTTTCGCGAGAGGAAGCACAGCCCAAGATAGAGTGGCTCATGGATTGCGAGTAGTGGCGGCTGCCCAGCGAGGCGCGCAGCTGCCCTTCAGAGCCCCCAACCGCCGATGCCTAAGGCGTCGGCAGCGTTTCACGCAAGGCCCCGCGGTGATTTGAAAGGTCATCGCTTTCATCGTTGGCGGCCCAACCAAGACCCGAGCACGTCTACGAACGACGCTTCCTCTCACGCCGTCGCCGCAAGTTCCTCCCACGGTGGCTCCGGCATGCCCCGCTTCCACGTCGGGTCACGCAGCTCCAGGCGGTTGCCGCTGGGGTCCGTGAAGTAGAGTTCCCGCCCGGTAAAGAAGCCGTTGGCCCGGTAGACAATGCCGGTGACGTCCACCTGCTGCTCGCGGAACACCTTGCACGCCTTCTCGAACGTCTCCGGCGTCACCGTCAGCGAATGATGGACGCGGCTCTCTTCGACTTCGCCGTCCGTTGGATGCTCCCGCTGGCACAGCAGGATGTTGTTCTGCCCTACGCTGAAGCACGACATCATGGAATTCCCGAGCCGGCCCCTCGCCTCCAGTCCTAGCAGGTCGCCATAGAATTTCTCCGACTCCTCCAGATCGTTCACTGGTATGGACCAGTGCGTCACGCCTTCTATCTTCAGCAGCCCCATGGTGGCCTCCTCTGCGTCCTTCGCCCGTGGGCGACGTGTGCCTCTGCGGACAGTATGCTCTTCCTCCCGTCGGCGCAAGAGGTGTTCGCGTCCGGGCGGGTGCGGGTCCACGAGCCCGAGTGCTGCCGCGCGCCGTACTTTTGCTCCCTGACGTTCCGACGCGCCGTGCGTTATCTTGCTCGAAGCGCCCAGCCGCACAGCCACTATTCAGCGGCAGATTGGAGATGGGTCGTGTCAGATTCAAGCGACCCCGTCACTGAAGGCCCGGAACCGCCGCAGGTAGAGCAGGTCCTGACTCGCAGCATGGGTCGCCGTCAGTTCATGGTGCGCGCTGCCGCCTTGGGCCTGACGGGCGTCCCGTTGGCCGCTTTCCTTTCAGCGTGTGCCCGCACCTCGGCCGCTCCGATCGCCGCGCAGTCGGCCACGCCCACGCCTGCCACGACGCCATGGTCCGCGCCTTCAACGCCATCGCCGGTGCCGACGGCGACGCCTACGCCTACGTTGACTCGGGCACCACTGAGCAATCTGGCGAAGACCGCCCATCTGCTTCGGCGCGCCGGGTTCGGCTCCGCCCCTGGAGAGATCCAGCGCTTCGATGCCATGGGCCTCCCTGCCGCTACGGACTATCTGTTGAACTACGAGCAGGTAGACGACACCAGCACCGAAACCGCGGTGAATGCCCTTGGCCTTCAGCCTGACCAACGGCTGCGCGATTTGCAGGCATGGTGGCTGGCGCGCATGGTCCTTACCCAGCGGCCGCTGCAGGAGAAGATGGTCCTTTTCTGGCACGGCCATTTGACCAGCTCCGTCACTAAAGCGCCCCGCGGCCCCGCCATGCGCGTGCAGAATGAGCTCTTTCGCGGCATGGCCATGGGCCGCTATCCAGACCTCCTCAAGGCTGTCTCGCGAGACCCGGCCATGATGTACTGGCTGGACACTCGCCTGAATAAGAAGGGGGTGGCCAACGAGTACTATTCCCGTGAGTTTATGGAGCTGTTTACGTTGGGGGTTGGCCAGTACACGGAGACGGACGTGCGCCAGGCTGCCCGCGCGTTCACGGGCTGGGAGGTGAGGAACGGAGCCTTCTTCTTCAACGCGAACGAGCACGACTTCGGCTCCAAGACGTACTTGGGCCGGACAGGCGATTGGAACGGCGACGATATCGTGGATATCGACCAAGACCAGCCCGTTGCCGCCGAGTTCATCACCCGCAAGCTTTTCGAGTTCTTCGTCTATGAAAATCCTGCCCCGCAAATCATCACCCAGCTGGCCCAGGTGTTCCGCGAGAACAACGGCGAGATCAAGCCGGTGGTACAGGCCATCCTCACCAGCGATGAGTTCTATTCGCCTCAAGCCTTTCAGGCCAAGATAAAGTCCCCAGCGGAGATAGTCGCTGGCGGGGTGAGGGCATTGGGCATTCCGCCTGCCGCCGTCCGCCAGCTACCGGCCTACGCAGATGCCATGGGGCAGTCGCTTTTCGATCCGCCCAACGTGGCCGGTTGGCCCGGAGGCACTGCTTGGATCAACAGCGATACGCTCCTGCAGCGGGCCAACTTCGCCAACTATCTGGCGACACTCAGGAATCAGGCTGCGGGCAATTGGCTGGCTGGCCTCGTGTACCGAGGCCAGCCTTACTCCGCCCAGCAGCAGGTCCAGTCTTTGGCGAATTCGGTCCTTGGTGGGACGCTGCCCCAGAGTGAGATATCGCTGCTGACCGACTTCCTGGAGACCCTGGAGGCTGCGCCGGGTGCGCCTGCGTCCTCCGCCGAGCGGCTTCGGCCGGTGGTGTACCTGTTGTTGGCCTCTCCGGACTTTCAGTTGGCGTGAAAGGAACACAGCGCCATGGCGATAACACGAAGAGACTTCCTGAAGGGCAGTGCGGCCGCGTCGGCCCTTGCTTTCATGCCCCCGGTATTCACGCGGGCCGTCGCCTCGGCGGTCCACGAGCAGCCGGGCCACCCGGCGCCCCTGGGCCAGCGCACCCTCGTTGTCGTACAGATGGCCGGCGGCAACGACGGCCTCAACACAGAGGTGCCCGCCAATGACCCGCACTACTACGCCCTGCGCGGAAGCTTCGGCATCCCGCAGGAGCAGGTGCTGCCCTTGGATGGCGAGGTGGGCCTGCACCCGAATATGACGGGAATGAAAGCGCTGTGGGACCAGGGCGTTCTCGCCATTGTGGAAGGGGTCGGCTACCCGAATCCGAGCTACTCCCACTTCGAGTCCATGGACATCTGGCAGACAGCGCAGGTCGGCGAGGTCCCCACGGAGGGATGGCTGGGCAAGTACCTAGATGGGGTCCAGCAGGATGCGAACGGCTTTCATGCGCTTGCGGTGGGGACGGAAGAGCCGCTTGGACTTTGGGGGAACAAGTTGCAGGTGGCCACGGTCGAGAGCGTGGCCACCTATCTATTGACCGGGGACCCTCGTGACCCGGCGGGCCTGGCCGCGCGAACGGCTGCCCTGGAGCGCATGTATGCGGCTTCTACCGGCGCGCTTCCCTTTGGCGCATTGTTGGACAATACGCTGACGGCGGCGCAGGAG
>JBJKQC010000268.1:0-6878 GCA_046705745.1 Dehalococcoidia bacterium | reverse complement strand
GTACCGAGTCCATCCTTGTTTGCCTGGTCTAGGAAGCTGATCCCCACGTAGCCGATGCTGTACTTCGTCTGGGCCAATGCCTGCACTACGCCCGGGTTCCCCACAGCGCCCAAGGCGCCCTGCACCGCCGGCCAGTTCACCGAGGTGTTGTAGCCGATGGAATTACTCCATTCCTGGTCCTGAGCGGAGAGGTACGAAGTGAACAGGAAGGTGTCGCCGCTGCCGTCCGTGCGGTGAACAGGGATGATGCGCTCATGGGGCAGCGTGACCCCCGGGTTGGCGGCCGTGATCGTGGAATCGTCCCAGTATTGGACCTTGCCTTCATAAATGGCCGCCAGTATGGACCCGCTGAGATTTACGGGCTGTGTGATGCCGGGAAGGTTGTAGTTGATCTGCTGGGCCGAGATCGCCAGTGGGATGTTGATGATGCCTGGGGCGTTCTTGAGCTGCGCGTCGCTCATGTAGGCATCAGTAGCGCCGAATTGGACGACTCCAGCGACCGCCTGCGAAATCCCCGTGCCGCTGCCGGTGCTGGCCGTCTGAACGGTGATGTTGGGGTACTTGGCATGGATGGCCGGCGCCCAGGCATTGAAGATCGGGTACATCAAGGAAGAGCCTGTCTCCAGAAGGGTGACAGGGCTGGATACGTCGCCAGTAGTGGCGGTCGCCATCGGCGTCTGTTGGCTTGAGCTGGATGTCGGCGTCGGCGTCGCTGCCCCTCCTCCGCAGGCCGCAAGCGCCAGTGTCAGAACGACTAGCAGGACCCCCGCCACAAACCCCCTGGGCCTCGTTAATATTTTACCGCTCAAATTCTTTCCTCCTAGGTATGCTGGCACACAGGCTAAACATCGCCGGTTAACGGCCCCGAAAGGCTCTGTTAACAGACGATTAACGGCCGGTTAGAGGTCCGTGGCCCATATATCCATGAACAGCTGTTCCGTCTGGTACTCGCACCGCTCGCAGTCCCACGCGCGCACGCCGTAGACGCCGTTTGTCGTGACCTCCCAAAGGCGTTCGTCCGCCAGCAGCATTTCCGCGCCGCAGTTCCCACACCGCTTCCTAAGCCTCATGGGCCTCATCCAACCGAAGAAAGGCCGCAACCATCTGGGAAACCGCAGGATCCATGGGTTTTCATAGGCCTGGCCGGACAACATGGCAATACCTCCTCATACTGAAAAACGCGCCATTGTGATCCCGCAATCGGCCGGTCTCGGGACCAGGTCCACTGTAACGACCGCGGTTCAAGGAACGGTTATCGCCATGTTAAGAAGTGGGGGCCCGTTCGATTAACGGCGGAGTCGCCTGGCCGCCACGCCATGCTGCTCTGGTGAGTTGACAGGAAAAGCAGCTCGCCCGGGCAGAGGCCCTCGCGACTACGCGGCAGGCACCGTGAAGGAAAACGTGGAGCCTTCGCCTTCCGCGCTCTCCACGCTAATGGTGCCTCCGTGGGCCTGCACGATGTGGTTGGCGATGGCAAGGCCCAGGCCAGTGCCTCCATCCCGCCGGGAACGGTCCACCTTGTAGAAACGCTCAAAGACATGCGGGAGGTGCTCGGCGGGAATGCCCTGCCCACTATCCCGCACCTCGACCCGCAACATGGAGGACTCCGGCATAGCCAGGACTCGGATGGCGACTCGGCCCCCCGGCTCCGTGAACTTCAGTGCGTTGTCCACCAGGTTCATCATGACTTGACGCAACTTCCCAGGGTCGCCCATCGCCTGCGGCAGACTCTCCTCCGCCTCCACCGTCACGGAGACGCCCCTACCCTGCGCGCGCTGCTGCACGCTGGTCGCCACTTCGTTAGCCAATGCCGCCAAGTCCAACGGCGCCTGTTCCAGCGCAGCCTGACCGCTTTCCACCCGCGCCAACTCCAAGAGGTCGTTCACCATCGCGTGCATCCGATCGACTTCACGGTGTATGCGCCTCAGGAAGTCCAGCGCCCGTTCCCGGTCCGCCATCGCCCCGTTCTCCAGCGTCTCGACCATGGCCTTCACGGAAGCCAGGGGGCTCCGCAGCTCATGGGATACGTTGGTGACGAACTCCCGACGCGTCGTCTCCACAAGGCGCATCGGCGTTAGGTCGTGAAGCGTAATCAACACCTCCACCCATGCCCCGTCGCGCACGGGCGTGGCGATGACACTAAGCATCCGGCGGCCGCGCAGCGGGCGAATCTCCCGGCGCTGGCGCTCGCCGGTCTCCCTGCAAAGTAGGGCTACCTGCTGTAGATCATGGTCACGCAGCCTGCTGCCCGGGCTGGGGGCAGGCCCGTTCAGGGACGGAAGCATCAGTAGGCTGCGAGCGGCCTGATTCGAAAGCGTGATGCTGTCGTCCTGGTCCACGATAAGCACCCCATCGGCCATGGTGTCCAGGACGGCGGCCAGCCTGTTGCGCTCGCCCTCCAGATCGCTGATTGCCGCGCGGACCGATTCGGCTGCGCGGTTGAAAGCCTCCGCCAGGTCGCGCGTTTCCTCCGGCTCGGGGAATGTCACACGTTGCGGCAAGCGGCCGGACTGAAGCCTTTGAAGCCCGAGGGTGATTGTCTGGATGACTTCAACAGACCGGCGCATCCTCCACACAACTACAGCAGACGCCACGGTCAGCGCGCCGGTCGCCAAGATCACCAGCAGCAGCCAGCCCCAGGCCTGGTGCAACACCATCAGCAGAATAGCCAACGCCTCGCAGGCGATTGCTGCCCCGATGAGCGCGATGGAAGCCAGCGCCTGGTGAAACCGAAGCGTGCGCAGCATACATCTAGCCCTCGAACCGGTAGCCCACGCCCCTGAGGGTAATGATGTGAGCAGGGGAGCTGGGCGCGGCCTCTATCTTCTCCCTGAGCCAACGGACGTGGACGTCCACCGTCCGCGTGTCGCCTATGTAGTCATGCCCCCACAGCCTTTCCAGTATCTGGTCTCGGGTGAAGGCCCTGCCCGGGTTTTGCATGAAGAGCGCCAGTAGATCGAACTCCCGCGGCTTTAGGTCGAGGTCGTTCCCGTTCAGCCGGGCCTTGTGGCCCACTACGTCTAGCTCCAGATCACCGGCCCGGAGCGTATCGGTCGTCGCCCCGCCATCGCTGGAGCGTCGCGACCGTCTCAACATGGCGCGCACCCGCGCCATCAGCTCCCTCATGCTGAAAGGTTTGGTAACGTAGTCGTCCGCCCCCAGCTCCAACCCGACGACACGGTCGATCTCTTCGCCCTTCGCCGTCAGGATGAGGATAGGCATATCCGCTTCCCGTCGAAGAATCCGACAGACCTCGAAGCCGTCCATTCCGGGGAGCATTACGTCCAGGATCACCAAGTCAGGATGGACATCTCGGGCCAACTCTAAAGCCCGCACCCCATCGTCGGCGGTCCGTACGTCGTAGCCCTCCCGCTCAAGGTTGTACTTGAGCACTTCCAGGAGGTTTTCCTCGTCTTCTACCACCAGGACGGTCTTCCCGGGCACGGCGCCGCGCCTCCAGCAACCTCGATAACCGTTCTGATGGCCCGTCGGCAAGCCCTAGGCGTGCGGTTATCGGATAGACTTACGTTCCCATTGTACGGGTTGTCTAGCCAGCGCGGCTTAACGCTTTGTTAAGCCTCTGCGTCGTTCCGCCTCCGCTTGCCCTCACGGCGCCACGCTACAAGCGGCCGGCAGATAGGCTGTAGGCACAAGCACTATCGAGGGTTGACTACGAAACTACCCAGCGTTGGTTGGCCACCGCCACTACCGCCTCCGTTTGCAGATGCGCCCTGGCTCTGGTAGCCGACCATATAGGACGATGCCGCGGGGTATTCGCAGCCGCTGACATTGCTGAGCACCGCCCGGAGCTCATGCACTCCCGGGTCCAACGTCACCGTGGTGTCTGGCACGGCGCTCCCGTCCGCCAGTTCGCCGTCTACGTACAGGTCCCAGCCATTGCCGCCTGATCCCAGCTTGAAATCCTGAGTCTTGGCCGTCGCAATGAACTGTCCCAGTGTGCTCCCTGGGCGGACCATTAAGGTCACGCTGGCTCCCGGCAAATCAGGGCAACGAGGGGCCGTCGCGGTTACGGTAGACGCTCCTCCCACGCCGCCTGCGGCAGCCCCGCCGTCGTTCTGGGCCGGACCGAGGGTTAGGTTGTAGTGGCCTACGGCGTTGGCCGTGAAAGTCAACAAGGCCGGCACTTCTGGAGTGAAAGCCACGGCATAGTCGTATCCCTGCACATTGATGGTGCCTGGCTGATCAGAGGTGAGGTAGAAGACCGCCGTGTCCCCTTGGCTCACCGTAAAGGTGGAGGCGCCTGTTAGGGCCCCATTTCGGATGTCGAGATTGAAGCTTTTGACCGGCCCTATAGGCGTGCTTGTGCTGCTAGGGGTGCTAGGCATGTTAATGCCGCCACCGCCTCTGCCACAGCTCGCGGCAAGCACTGCCAGCGCCACAAAGAGCAGACCCATGAAAAATGACTTGCTACCCATCGTCACTCCAATGGTAATGTAGGGCTCTCGCCTCTGTTACCTACGCGCAACCCCGTCCGGCGCATCTTTGATGGCCAACGAAAGAATATACTCCGCTTGGAGGACAGCGGCATGACACAGCGGTATTGGCTCTTCAAGTCTGAGCCGAGAGCATACTCATTCGACGACCTCATCAAAGATGGGGTAGCCGAATGGGACGGTGTTCGTAATTTCCAGGTGCGCAACTGGCTGCGGGACGAGATCAAGCCTGGCGACGGCGTTCTCTTCTACCACAGCAGCACCGACCCGCTGGGCGTCGTCGGTATCGCCAACGTCGTTCGGGAAGGCTATCCGGACAACACCGCCTGGGACCCCAACTCCGACCATCCCGATCCCAAGAGCACGCCGGAGAAGCCTATCTGGTACATGGTGGACATCCAGGCCGAAGAGAAGTTCGCGGAAGTCGTCACCGTGGAGGAGATGCGGGCGATGCCAGAGCTCAAGGGCATGGCCGTCCTCAAACGCGGCAATCGTCTCTCCATCACCCCTGTCACCAAAGAGGAGTTCGAGACGGTCGTTCGCTCGGGGCGCGCCCGGCGGTGACTCGACGCCCGCTGGGCCAGCGCCGTCAGCATGGGCGGCTTGTAGCCTGTCCGAAAACCGTTCGAGAGGACGTTCGAGAGCCTCAGGGCGTCCGGATTTAGGAGGGACTTACTGCTTACGCGAACGCCGGCGCCACGTCCTTCGCGAAACGCTCCATCATCTTAGGGTCGAAGGGCCGCGGCGTCATCAGGATGAAGTGGTCGATACCGGCGTCCGTCCAGCGGCCCACCTGCTCCTTGATATGCTCGGCGTCGCCCCAAAGCATGGTGTCGCGCACCTGGGCCTCCAGGTCGGGGTAGCGCTCCGAGCCACCGTGGGAGTTTTGCACGGCCCGCTCGATGGCCCGGTCGACCTCCTCCTTGCTGTCGCTGAGCTTGATGGGCACCTGGACGGACCGGCGGAAGCGATTGAAGTCCTTGCCCATCTCCGCGCAGATGCCCTTGAACCGCTCCAGCCCGGCCTTGGCGTCCTCCAGCGGCGCGATCTGGTTATAGTCGGTCGCGTGCTTGGCCGCCAGGCGCATGCTGCTCTCGCCGCGGCCGCCAAGGATGATAGGCGGATAGGGCTTCTGCACTGGCTTGGGCATCATGGGCGCCTCACGGACCTGGTAGTACTTGCCCTCGAAGGTCGCCGGCTCCTCCGTCCACAGCGCACGGATGACGGACAGCCCCTCGTCCAGCCGCTCGATGCGCTCCTTGAAGGGAGGCCAGGGGATACCGTGGACGTCGAACTCGTGCTTGATGTTCCCGCTGCCTATGCCCAGCTCCGCCCGGCCGCCGGAGGCGTGGTCGATGGTGTTGACCATCTTGGCGGTGATGACCGGGTGCCTGAAGTTGTTGTTCACCACCAGCATGCCCAGGCGGAGGCGCTTCGTGTGGCCAGACATGGCGGCCATGACCGTCAACCCTTCCAGGCGCTCGGACGACGGCCCCCTGCCCTGCTGGATCTGCATCAGGTGGTCGGAGGGGTAGAAGCCGTGGTAGCCAAGCTCGTCACAGGACTGGCAGATCTCCAGGAAGTCCTTCCAACCGAGTCCGGAGCTTCCGCCGACGCTGAACAGTGCCTTGGCCATCTCTTGTCCTCCCTATGATGCGGGCCGCCAGCCAGGCGGCGCCGGGCGCTATCCTCGCCCCATCGGCACGTACTGGCAAGTGGCAGTGAACGGTGAACGGTAAGCAGTAAGCAGTAAGCGGTGAGCAGTGAGCCGAATGGGACGGGAGGCGGCGGACTGCCGAAGATCCCGGTGGGGCTCGGACTTCGGGCTAGCGGACTTGGGACGCATGGTGGCCTCCTGGAGGGGGAATGAAGCGGGAGTTCCAGAGCCATAGTGATAAGTAAACATCACTTCCGCCGCCGTTTTTCAGGAGGCGTTTTCAGGTGGTGGAGCCGTGACTGGGAGCAAAGTGATGTTTTGCCATCAGAATGGCAGAGGGAACGTCTGTTCTATTATACCGCAACAGAGCGCTTTAGGAAAGATGGGATGAGGAGTAGGAAGTGAAGAAAGCGTAAGAAGGCTGATGAGCGAGGTCGGGCAAAGCGACGGTGGGATCGACAGCTGCAGTGAGTGGCGTATGCGATGGTGAGCCAGCGGCGTCGCCCTCACGCCAAACGGCGGGTGCGTTGGTGATGGCGTGTGCCGGGGGTGGCGGGGGTTAGGGCGATCCAGCGGCGTCGCCCCTACCGCCGCAGACCGGGGCCGGCCGGTGGCCCGCCGGTGGCTCCGCAACGGAGCCGGGCGCGGGCGCGCATGACGGTGCCCAGGGCCGCCCAGACGGCATCGAACTCGCGGTCGTCCAGCGCCGCCAGGTCCGCCTCGGTGATGCCGAAGACGAGGCCGCCTGGCAAAGCAGAGATCTGGGT
>JBJKQC010000267.1:0-4230 GCA_046705745.1 Dehalococcoidia bacterium | reverse complement strand
CGTGGACACCGACCAGATTATCCCTGCCCGGTTCTTGAAAAAGATTGACCGAGTAGGATTCGGCGAGCTCCTATTCCATGACATTCGATATAACAAGGACGGTTCGCCTAACCCTGACTTCGTTCTCAACAACCCTCGCTATAAGGACGGCACCGTTCTTGTAGCGGGCCCGCAGTTTGGCATTGGCTCGTCTCGTGAGCACGCGCCCTGGGCGCTGCAGCAGTATGGCTTCCGCGCCGTCATCGCTCCCAGTTTCGGCGACATCTTCCGGAACAATTGCTATCAGAATGGTCTCCTCCCTGTCGTCCTCTCGGAGGCGGAGGTCCGGACGCTCATCGAGCGTGCAGAGGAGCTGGAGAACTACGCCATCACCATCGACCTGGAAAAGCAGCAGGTGTCCGATGGCAAAGGGTTCGTGGCCCACTTCGACATCGACCCCTTCCGCCGGGACTGCCTGCTGAACGGCCTAGACGACATTGCGCTGACGCTTCAACACGAAACGGACATCACCAAGTACGAAAATGTCCATGCGTGAGCCTGGTCAGCGGCGCCCCCCCATGGCGGGGGGCCGCTACTGTTGGCATATTCACGAGATTAGCATTAGGAGGCCGAATGGCCACATTCGACATTTTGGTCCTGGCCGGGGACGGCATTGGCCCTGAGGTGACGGACGCAGCCCGGCGGGTGCTAGATGCTGTCGCCGCGAAGTGGAAGCATGCCTTCAGGTACGCGGAAGACGCCGTAGGCGGCAGTGCCATAGACCGTTTCGGCACGCCGCTTCGTGATGAGACCGTGCGGGCGGCGAGGAACGCCGGCGCAGTTCTGTTCGGCGCCGTGGGCGGCCCCAAATGGGACAATGCGCCGGTCCGTCCCGAGGCGGCCATCCTCGGGCTGCGGAAGGCGCTGGGCCTCTACGCCAACCTCCGTCCGGTGAAGGTGTTTCCCGGCATGGAGGACAGCAGCCCGCTGAAGAACGACCGTGTGAAGGGCGCGGACGTGGTCATCATCCGGGAGCTGACCGGCGGGTTGTACTACGGCAAGCCGAAGAAGCGCTGGACCACGGCCCAAGGGCGAAAGGGCGTGGACACGCTCCTTTACACGGAGAAAGAGATAGAGCGCATTCTGCGCGTGGGCTTCGAGCTGGCCCGGTCTCGCAGAAAGAAGTTGACCTCGGTGGACAAGGCCAACGTGCTGGAGTCCAGCCGGTTGTGGCGCCAGATCGCGGAAGAGGTGGGCAAGGACTATCCGGACGTGGCCCTGGAGCACCAGCTCGTCGACTCCTGCGCCATGCTGCTCATCACGCAGCCTACCCGGTTCGACGTGATGGTGATGGAGAACATGTTCGGGGACATCATCTCAGACGAGGCCGCCGTGCTTTCGGCCTCGCTGGGCATGCTGCCGTCGGCCAGTCTTGCCGGCTTGCCTTCGGTGGACGGCGGCCGGCGCAAGGCCATACGCGGGCTGTACGAGCCGAGCCACGGCAGCGCGCCGGACATCGCAGGGCAGGGCAAGGCAAACCCCATCGGGGCGATCCTCAGCGCAGCCTTCATGCTCCAGTACTCTTTCGGCCTTGTTGAGGAGGCCGCCGCGGTGAATATGGCCGTGGAAGGCGCCATTGCCGAAGGGCTGCGAACGGCGGACATCGCAGGGCCGGGAGGGAAGTGGGTTACCACACAGCAGATGACCGATGCTATCCTAGCGGGCTTGTAATCGAAAATCGTTTCGACAGTCAAGACAGAGGTGTGACATGAAATTCGCGACATTCACTCATGAGGGACGGGAGCGTTACGGCATCGTTCTGGATGAGAACGTGCTGGACCTTACGTCGGCGCCTTCCGGGATAAAAATGCCTCCCGACTTGCTGTCGTTCATTGAAGCCGGCGATGTCGTCTTCGAGGGTGCCGTGCGGCTGTATGACTACGCGCGGAAGGGCCAGATGGACAAGCATCTCGTGCCAGTGGCCGACGCGCGTCTGCTGGCGCCTTTTCCACGCCCTCGAAAGAATGTCTTCTGTGTCGGCAGGAACTACTTCAAGCATGCCCTGGAAGGCGCGAAGGCGCGTGGTGAGGAGCTCAAGCTGCCGGAGGTGCCAGAGCTTTTCACCAAGCCGCCCACCAGCGTCATCGGGCCTGATGACGAGATCCAGTTCGACTCCCGGGTAACGACGGATTTGGACTACGAGTCCGAGTTGGCTGTGGTGATCGGCAAGCGCGGCAAGAACATCCCACGCGAGAATGCTTACGACCACGTCTTCGGCTACACGGTCGTAAACGATGTGTCGGCGCGGGACATCCAGTACGCTCACGGCGGCCAGTGGTTCAAGGGGAAGGCGTTGGATGCATGCTGCCCCATGGGGCCGGTGATCGTCCACAAGTCTGAGGTCCCCGATCCCCACAACCTGGGCATCTGGCTCCGGTTGAATGGCCAGGTGATGCAGGACGCCAACACAGGCGACATGACCTTCAACATCCCGGCGGTCATCGAGATACTCTCGCGAGGCTTGACCTTGGAGCCTGGCGACATCATCAGCACCGGTACGCCGCCGGGCGTTGGCTTTGCGCGCGACCCTAAGGTGTTCATGCGGCCAGGGGATGTCGTGGAGGCTGAGGTCGAGAAGATCGGCGTACTGCGCAACACCGTGGGAGCGGACCAGAACCCGGACCGTTAACTTGGCGGGACAATCACCATAACCTTGCCAGCCCTAGAAGCGCCTGGCTGTTTGTCGCAGCCCAGCAAATGTTGTTTCTCCCCAAGGGCGCTCGACGGACTGGGACGCAAGCGATAGTCGCCTAGTGCCGCTGCAATAGCGTTTACGTGTCCGTGGCCTGAAGAACCAAGCTAGTTACGACATAAGAACGTCTAAAGCCAGCTTACGAGGGCAGCAAGGTGATGCCAATTGTCATATGCGTTTGTTGAGGCCGCTCCTATCGCTTCCCGACTGGAGTTTACTCGTCGGCCTCTGGGCGTCTCCAGAATCATCGAATCAGGATAGACTTCGGTCCCAGCGACAAAGAGGAGCGGTTTTCGTGGCAACGACAAGGCTCCAATGCAGCTCTTGGGACCGGATTAGCATCAGCCCGGTGCCGGGCAAATTGGAATCCTTTAAATGTCAACTTGAGATACCTGTCTAGTGGGCCATGTTGCCCTAGAGAAGGGTTCGAAAGGCAACTCGTTTGCGATGATCCTCGTTGGACCACGCTGTCTATGATCGTCTGGAGTTTAATCGTCCGGTAACGGGGCTCGCGGAGTAGATCCCGTACCTACGCCCGCACTCCCGCGGGCGTAGGGAATCGCCTCTCCATTGCGCATCCAACCGCGGGTCATACCACAACCGGTCCGGCCGTCCCCCACATCGGGAGAATTCTCCTTCGCCATCTGCGGCTTTGGCTTTCTCGCCCCAACCAACAAACAAAGCGCGCCGCGTTTCGTTCCTGATTACAGCAGCCAGGCCCAAAGGGCAGCGACACGCCTTGCTGACTAGGCAATGAGCTCGTATTAGGAAGGCTTTGTCGTGGGGGTTTTGTGCGATCCCTGGGGTTGCCGTTTCATGTCGAAGCTCGGCATATACGGCATCTTCGGTGGCTGATTGCCGGCAAGCGTGGTGGACTTGCAAGCAGAGAATGAGGGGGTGAAGCGGACATACACCGAGCCATGCTCATCTCGCTTGAGTGATGGAGATGTGTGTCTGAGCGGTCTTTTCTACGCTCGATCTCCATTCACTCCTGAATCACTGGGAGGCCTCCTCTATGCGAAGGTTTTTCGCTCGATTAATTGCACTTGCCACCATGGGTAAGCTACTCCCTCCGCTTTCTATTCTTAGCATCATAGGTATTGTCGCATGCTCATTGTTCGTGCTTGGTAGTGCGAAGACACCTGACACGGTCTTGGCACCTTTTGGTGGGAGTACGGATACTTCGTACTTGCGGGCAGGCAACACAGCCGCGTTCGTCCAGGCGGGCCCGACTTCTTTGGATAGTGTGGACCTCAAGTCGTTGACAGACCAGTTCTATACTGGGGTAAATGCTGGGGACCACACATCTGTGGAGGGCGTGACGCAGCAAGTAGCGTACCAGCACAACTGGTTGGACTGGTCCAGCTACCGCTTCAACTGGATCTGGCCATGGTCCAGACATTCCCGCAGAGCGCCGGTAGCGCCAGCTCCTACGCCGACTCTCGACCCGCCAGCTCCAACACGGACGCCGACACCGACCCCGACGCCAGCTCCAACAC
>JBJKQC010000266.1:0-4612 GCA_046705745.1 Dehalococcoidia bacterium | reverse complement strand
GTTGAAGTATTGCTAGGCATCGCGTTAGTTGATTGAGACATTGCCATAACCATCCATGATGATGGCCTGCGACAGGAATGCCGCCGATAGGCTGCAATCCGATTGCGGCACCACCTCGTCGCTCATTACCGTCAGGTCGAAGCTGCCAATGATTCCCGCGTACACGCCGGTGCCCGAGCCGTCGACGACCGGAACGTTGCCGCTCACGCTGACGCTGGCCGAGCAGGTGTCGGCGTTGGGCTTGAGTGCACTGAATGCGTTGACGATCTTTTGATCGAGCGCCGCGATATCCAGCCGAAATGACCCATGCGACAACGCCAAGCTCAGATAGACGTTGTGGTCCGGATTGACGCTGCCGTCCGCGTTGATGCTCGTCGCTTCTCCGAAGTCGCCGATCGCCCCCGTGAGGATGACCTTGGACTGCGCGAGGTCGTTGTCGCTGTAGTCGATGAGCGTTGTGTTGTGGCCAGTTATGGTGCTGGCCGCCGTCGGCGTGCTGGACGCAGCGGCCGTCGGCGTGAGCGATCCGCATCCGGCCAAGAGCGTAACCGCAACAGCCGCGGCCACGAATCCGATGGACGTTCGAAGCCCTGACAGCAGCTCCCACTGGCCGTGCATCACGTCAACCCCGCCTGTGCCTGTATCTCTTTCGTCAATGCAACTATCCGGGCGACGGTCAGGTCGATCCAACGAAGGTCCGCTTCCAGATGGAACAGCGCGTAGTCGGCGCGTAGCGACTGCGCTAGGTCGCCTTTTCGCCGCAGGGCGGTCAGCCCGCGCATGCGTGAGAGGTGAGCGGCACGCTGAGCGTCGAGATAGTCGTTCGGTGACTTGTCCAGCAGGATGGCGGTCACTACTTTGCTGAAGAGGACGGTCTGCGTGTCCGTGTGGAGCTGCTCCGGCGTGCCCAGCCATGCCTCCAGGTCTTCGCGCCCGAGTGTTGTGATGGCGTATTTTTTCCGCTCGGGGCCGCTCTCCTGCTCGGTGGACTCGGTCTCTATCCGCTTGTCGCGTAGCAGCCTTGAAAGCGTGGCGTAGACCTGTCCGAAGGCCAGGGGCTTGTCTCTGCCGAACAGGACGTCATAGGTGCGCTTCAAGTCGTAGCCGTAGTTCGGCTGCCTGCCGAGGATGCCTAACAAAGCGTATGAGGGTGACATGGGAGGCACTATACACTCAGTGTATAGTGCCGTCAATCGGTCAATTTCACGGTTGCCTAGCGGCGACTGAGGAGGAGCAGCGGCGGGCTGGGGAGGCAGTGGCTGCTATCATGGCGAGTGAGCGGCCGATGGACCAAGCAGCGCTCCAAAGGGCAGGGGAATACGATATCGGTACTACGCCTGCGACGTCTTCACGGACGTGCCCTTCACGGGTAACCCGCTGGCCGTGTTTCCCGACGCGGAAGGGCTGGCCTCCGAGCAGATGCAGCGGATCGCCCGGGAGCTCAACTTGCCGGAGACGGCCTTCGTCCTGCCTTCGGCGGGAGCAGGTGACTTCGTCCTGCGCATCTTCACGCCTGTGTCCGAGTTGCCTTTCGCGGGGCACCCGACCATCGGGACGGCGCTGGTGCTTGCGTCCACCCGAAGAGTGGTCCCCACGGAGCATGGCGGACAGATCGTGTTCCAAGAGGGAGCGGGCCTCGTGCCGGTCTCCCTAGGGCTGGCAGACGGAGCGCTACGGACTGCCTGGCTCACCGCCCCGCAACGGCCCGAGGAAGGGCCAGATCCGCCGCCAGCCAGCGATGTGGCCGCGGCCCTTTCATTGGCGACGGACGACCTCGATCAGAGCGGGCCAGGTCCGGTGGTCCTGTCCGCCGGGAACCCCTTCCTGTTCGTGCCACTGAGGAGCAGAGAGGCCATCGGCAGGGCCCGAGCGGCACCTGTGGCGTGGGAGCGCGCATTGGCGGGACTGCCGGTGTCGGGCGCGTACATGTTCTGCCATGAAGCCGAGTCGCCCGGGGCGGACCTGCGGGCGCGGCTGTTCGCTCCGCACAAGGGCATTCCGGAAGACCCGGCTACCGGATCGGCGGCGGCAGCCCTCCCGGGCTATCTGCTGTCCGGGACGCAGACGGGCAATGGCACATACCATTGGGGTATCGAGCAGGGAGTGGAGATGGGACGCCCTAGCTTGATTAAGGTGGAAGCCGACGTGAGAAGTGGCACGCTACTCCCAGTGAGAGTCGGCGGCAGTGCGGTGATGATCAGCGAGGGAGTGATGAACGCCGGCTGAGGGCGAACAGGGGAGAAAATACAACAGCCTCGGGATCCGCTCCCGCGGGCCCCAAGGCTGCTGGCGCTCTCCAGACCGCCGAGAGTAAATCACGTCCCGCGGCGTCTGTCAACCGAGGACGCCTTAGCAACGTTCAGTACTTGTTAGCACGCTTCATTAAACGGGCCCCAGTCGCTTTGCAATGGTTATCGTAGGGCGAATTTCGTAAGGAGCTAATCGTGTCGGCGAAGTACGCAGGAAAGGTGAACGCGGCGGAGTTTCCGCCGGGCGCCCAGTGTCTGAACACTCCTCGGCCTTTGTCCATAAAGGACTTCGCCGGTAAGCTCCTGCTGTTGGACTTCTGGACTTACTGCTGCATCAACTGTATGCACGTGCTTCCAGTGCTGCGGCGGCTGGAGCGGAAGTACCCGGAAGAGCTCGCGGTGGTGGGAGTGCACAGCGCCAAGTTCGAGGCAGAGCGGTCCACTGAAAACATACGGCAGGCCATCATGCGCTATGGCGTGAGCCATCCCGTGGTGAATGACGCTTCCATGTGGGTGTGGCAGTCGTACTCGGTCCGGGCCTGGCCGACCTTGATGTTCATCGACCCCGAGGGCAAGGTCATCGGCAAGATAGAAGGAGAGTTGGACTACGAGCAGGGCGAGCGGATGATCGACGAGATGCTGGCGGAGTTCCGCCAAGTGGGAACGTTGCGCCCTTCGTCGGTGCCGGTGGACCTCCAGCAGCCTCCGCCAATGCTTCTGAGCTTCCCCGGGAAAGTGCTGGCGGACGTAGAAGGAGAGCGGCTGTTCATCGCGGACTCCGGCCACCACCGAGTGCTGGTGGCGGACTTGGAAGGAGTGGTGCAAACAGTAATCGGCAGCGGCAACGAGGGGCTGGCCGACGGCCTCGTGGAAGGAGCGCAGCTCAGCGGCCCGCAAGGGATGACGCTGGCTGGCGATACGCTCTACATTGCCGACACCGCCAATCATGCAATTCGGGTGGCGGACCTTGAGGCGGGCACGCTGGAGACCATCGCAGGCACAGGGCGGAAGGGCGTTGGCCATGTGGAAGGCGGCGCCGCCCTGGAAGTGGACTTGCGCTCTCCCTGGGACCTCGCGCTGGTGGGGAGGGACTTGCATGTGGCCATGGCCGGAACCCACCAAATCTGGACGCTGGACCTCGATACGCGAGTCATCCAGGCAACGGTGGGCACGGGTGCTGAGGGCCTGCTGGACGGGCCCCCGCATGAGGCGGCGCTGGCGCAGCCTAGTGGCATCGCGGTGGACGAGGACGGTGTGTTGTACTTCGCGGACAGCGAGACGAGCTCCATTCGCTGGGCCGATGTGACAACGGAGCATCGAGTGGCGACTCTGGTTGGGCAAGGGCTGTTCGAGTTCGGAGACGTAGACGGGACGGGAGACGAGGCACGCCTGCAACACCCGTTGGGCGTGGACGTGAGCGGAGAAACGGTGTTCGTGGCGGACACGTACAACAACAAGATTAAGGTGGTGGATATCGCCACGCGGCGAGTGAGGACGCTGGCAGGGACGGGGCGTCAAGGCCGCCAGGACGGCCCGCTGTCCCAGGTGTCCTTCTATGAACCGGGCGGGCTGAGCGTGGCGGGTGGCCGCGTTTACGTGGCCGACACGAACAACCATGCACTCCGCGTCATAGACCTCTCCACCCAAGTTGTCTCCACGCTTACCGTGGATTTTTAGCGTCGCCTTGGCGGCGGGCGCGGCCCACGCCTGCGTCAGCGCATTGCCGCATGCAACTCCGCGGTTGACGTCATTGGGGCGGGCCGTCGTCCGGGGGCGGGTTATTGCGCTCGTCGGCGTCTTCTGGCCTGTCCTCTTTGTTCCTCCGGCGTGAGAGGTGACCGGTCCGGCGGCGCAGCCACATGGCAGCGATCAGGATGACCACAACGATGACGGCCTGAAGAACGAAAGTGAGGACCGGTCCCAAGGTGCCTGCTAGGGCAACATAGATGACCATGAGGAGGGCAAAAAGGCCGATGAAGACGAAGCCTGGACGCATGAGGAACCTGAGAGGCAGCTGTGCGGGGCCGCGTTACGCGAATGCAGGATATTCTAGACGCCAGCGCGCGATGGTGAGAACGGCTCCAAGCTGCGCCTTTGCCGCACGTCACTCGGTCATTCCCAGTAATACCAGCTCTGCTAGGAAGGTGTGTCATCGGTGCCCCGACCGTTCGCCCCGGGCTTGTCGAAGGGTCACACGAACGGGCGGGGCACCCCTACTAATACGAAGCGTTCACAGAGAGTGGGATACGAAAGTGAGCAACACTTGGCCCACCTGCTCACCCTGTCTCACTGCTCACCTTGTTGCCTCTTTCTGCCCAGGTCCTTTCGCGGAATACCATCCCGTGATAGTATAGTATATATGT
>JBJKQC010000265.1:0-12288 GCA_046705745.1 Dehalococcoidia bacterium | reverse complement strand
AATCTACACCCATCCCCTTTGGAAAGAGGTCAGGAGGATCTCTGGGCGAGGGGAACCTTCGACAAGTTATAGGTAGCCGTTTGATGGCTCTCCAACGATCCCGTGGTTGCTCCGATTGTATCGGGCACGGACGACGAGCACGGGTCTTGTATCCGATGAGCTTCGGAAGCCCACGCCGTTGGACTGCCGTTCAGGTAGATGTCGGCTTGGTTCGCGTGCATCTCCTCATTCCCCAAGGGATCGGTGAAACCGACGTACCAATCGGCGTTGGTGTTGGCGTTCTCCACGAAAACACTGGTGTCAGCGGCCTGGACCAGCTGCGAGCCGCTGATGGTACTCGGCTCACACTGGTAATCTGATCCCGATGGTCCGAGGTCTTGTCCACACGCCCACCAGGTGCCAGACGTGAGCGTGAGTGTGAAGCGATAGGTGTCGTTGGGCCAGTACACCATCGAATCCAACGGCTGCATGAGCAGCGAGTAGGAAGAGTCCGTCCACATCACGTCTCCCTCGCCGGACCCTTTGCCGGACGGCGCGCTTATCACAAATCCATCCCTAATGACATCTAGGGTATCGGTTTGGGCGCTGTTAAGGAGCAT
This sequence comes from Dehalococcoidia bacterium, assembly GCA_046705745.1. Taxonomy (GTDB): domain Bacteria; phylum Chloroflexota; class Dehalococcoidia; order Lucifugimonadales; family Australimonadaceae; genus JBJKQC01. Next base: position 11,689 of record JBJKQC010000265.1, on the reverse strand, counting down.
GCTGAAAGCAGTTTGATTCGTCCCGTAAAGGGGGGCAATCAGATCCACTCCTTGTCCGTTGTCCGTCGAGTATGAGCCTGCATCTGTGTCAAGGATCAATGCAAAACCATCAGGGGAGGATGGATCAGTGGAGGCACTGCCTAGTGATCTCGTAGATGCTCCCCCATCCGGGGTCTGCTTCTCTGCGGCATTTCGCGGCCATGAGGGTGTCGGAGTTGAGCCTCCGGGCTCGCCCGGTACAGTGGTGTTCTGAGGGAGTATCCCCAATTGGGACCCTGTCACAGACCAGGAAGTTCCGGCGGAGGAGCCGCTTACACCCTTGGGCGAAAGCATTCCCGATTGAATGCATCCCAGGGCACGCTCCGTCTTCTCCCAACGGTCGTCGTTGGCCTGTGCTTGGGCGGCGTCTGCTTGTGGACCTGTCACACCAAATTCCACGTCGGACAACCCCAGCTTCTTAAGCGATTCCTCGATTTTGACGCCGTCGCCGCTGCTGAGGAAGGATTGAGGGTCAGGGTACGGTCCTTTCAGCGTAAGGTGCGGACGTATGACGCAAGGGTTTTGGGCGGGTGTAACAACGGTGATCACCTCGTAGCCCGGAATTATCTCGCGCGGCACATTGACGCCGTTGATCACGACCCCGCCCGAAGGCCCCGTGCTGCTTGCAGCGGCTGCTATGCCGTTTGCCAATGGCATAACAGCGGTCAGGGCCAGGACTGCCAGAGACACCAATGCCCACTTTTTCCTTCCTTTCATCGCAGACCTCCTCTTTGAGTCCGTTGAGATTTGGCTGCGCAGCCTAGGACCTTTATACCAGGTGAAGCGTTAAGTCTTTGTTAAGTCGTTGCCGGGGTCCTGGCGTGCATGTACGGGATTTGGGCGAGACGTTCGACCTGCCCGTGATGAGCAATACTCGTTAGACCTATTCAAACCGCTGACTACTAACAGCCATATGGCTGTGAGCTAGCTGTGCGTCGCGCCCACGACCTGAGTCGGATAAACGGGACTCTACTCAATGCGGCAACCAGCCAAGATGAGCGACGAAGGGGAGGGCGCAATTGCGCCCTCCCCTTCGAAACTAGCAGTAGGGCTTGTCTGTTAATCGTGAAAATACCAGTCGTCGTACAGCGTGCTATAGGTTGCGCCGTAGGGGGCGTCTGCGACGTTGGTCGTGCCGGGGAAGTTGTTGCTCGTCCAGTCTAACCAAGAGGTACCGTTGTCGATCTGGATGCGGTTGACGGCACCGAATGTCGCGTTGGGCACGGAATACTGAGTGCCCGTAGTGGCAACCTCGCCATGGGCTTCGATTCCGCCTGCGTAAGCGAATTGAACACTTTGCGTGCAGCTATCGTTTGCTCCAGGCAGGCAGACCCATTGGCCGTTCCACCAGATTTCGGGCATCCAGAGTGGAGGGTTCCCGCCTTGGTACTGGAGGGTGAAGGCATATGTATTGCCGTCGGTTAGGCTGTAATTTTGAAAGGTGTACGTCGTGTTATCAACCGTACTGTAGGTATAGGGATAACGTGTATCACTAGCAATAGAGGAGACATCGGCAATTCCCGTCTCGATCCAGCAGAGGTCGGTTTCGGGACCGCCCGTGCACCCCGACCCGCTCACCAGCTTCTTTGCAAGGAAGCGGTTGAACTCTCCCTCGCACGTGGTGCCATTGTGCGGGACGCTAGTATTTACCGCTTCGATATCTCCCCAGACACCCAAGCCTGCGGAAGGCGAAACTTCGGGACCACCGTAATAGTAAGTATCGGTACAACCGCTGCCAAGAAGCGGGGAGCCTGATGTTGAGGCCGAAGGGGCGGGCAGAGGGCTGTTAGTTCTAGTCGGCATAGCTGCGCAGAAAGGCTTTGTACCAGGTGCAGGAGGCTGGGTAGGGTACGTATGATAGGTTTCAACGCCAGTAAAGCCTGAGATAGCGTCGCAGAATGGTATTCCGTCGGCGGTTCTAGGGGCATTAGAGGGGACCACGAAGTTCGGACTCGGCGCACTTGGCGTCGCCGTAGCGGAGCCAGCCTGGCTGGCCGCGTCGGAGCGTGCAGCAAGTGTGAATCCGGCGAAAAGGAACGCCGACAAAGCTAAGACGCCTCCCATTACTACGGTTGCTGTGTGTCGTTTGGACTTCATGGCAGATCACTCCTTCCTAGTCAGCTCTGGCTGATCTTTGAACTACAACTATGTGCGAATCACGACTAAGTCCAGGCACAGGACTGCTCTAATCTAAGGGGCAGCCACACTTATGCTTTCCGGCTAGCCGCTTCGGCACTGGTCCCATCAACCTTAAGACTTGAGCCCTTACTGGCCTATCCAGCCATAGCTCTCACCTCCCTTTCTTCTGACTTCCGCCCTTGGTTGCCTTCGCGGCATGGTCTGCTTTGATGAGTGACGTGATCGCGATGTCTAGCAACTCCTTCTCAGACAGCCCTAGCGTCGTGGCCCAGGCCGCTAAACAATCGAGCGACGGGCGGCGAGCGCCATGCTCGTAATGCCGAAGAGTGTCCGGGGAGATGGGTATGCCCTCAGCGGCCCGGTCCTGGGTGAGGCCCAAATCCTCCCGTCGTTTACGCAGCACGGCGCCTAACTCCTTCCAGAATTGCCCTTCTATGGAACGTAAGTGCTCCACCTGCATTAGCAACTCTTCATTAAGCTTATTGCATAATCTGAATTCGCAATCGGGTCAAAATAGGCCCACAGTGAAAATACCTAAGCTCTTCACCTGCCACTCGTATAGGTGACATTAGGCCCCTTGCAGTACATAGACGCCCTGGACGGGTATTTCGTTCCCACCGGTCTCAGCCGGATTATGGCTGCGCAGCCTACGCCCTTTATACCAGACGGGGTGTTAAGTCTCTGTTAAGTCGTTGCCCATGCTTGGCGTGCGTGCCTGGATTGAGGGAGACGTTCAGTCCAAGCTCGGACGGTTAGCCCCACTGAACCTAGCTAAATCGCCGACTATGAATAGCCATGTAGGTGCGCGCCGGGTGTGCGTCGCGCCTACGCGGCCAACTGCGTACAACTGCGACAACGTACGCTGGAATTGGCGCTGAAAAGGCCCTGGCTCGGAGAGGAGATGGGGCGGAAGGAGCGGTAAAGCCCCACCATGCGGAAGCTACTTTGCCCGCTGACCTTATTTGTCGTGCTGGGGGCGTTGGCCGCCTTTTCCTACGTGAACTATCCGGTGGTCTGGGGGCGAGACCTGGGCCCTACGGAGCAGTGGATTCGGGACGCCAAGACCATCGACCTCTCGGGGCCTGTCCTGTTCATCTCGGACACGGAGCTGCGGATCCAGGACGCCGGCCACCTGCACATGGACCTTCCGGTGTCCAACGTGAAAGCCATCGTCATCGTCGGCGATTTCTTCGAGTCCCCCTCCGACTTCAAGTACTTCGGCACGGGCGCCGACGGCACGGACCAGCAGCGCATCGCTAACGCGCTGCACGCCCTACTGCCCGCGGACTACTCAGGCCGCGTCTATTGGGTCTCCGCGGTGAACCACGATCCCCAAGTGCCACCCATGAGCTTCGACGTGGGCAACATACACTTCGAGCACCTGGGCAAGGCGGGCCACTTTGTCATCGATGGGCAAAATGTCATCGCCGTCCACGGCGACGGCCTTTTCGCCGGCCAATGGGGAGGGGCGTTAGACTGGACCGCGTCCAAGCTTGGCTTCCCGTTGCTCTTGGAGCGGATCGCACACTCCAGGCTCGGCCTTGGCCCAAATACCTGGCTCGTCACCGGCCACACTCACGTGCCAGGGCTGGTGGAGTCCTCCCATGTGGCCAACTCTGGGTCTTTCGCGGGTGTGCCGTTCAATAGCCTGCTGCACGTCCCCGTGGCCACCGGCATCCTGTTCGACCAAGACGGTGTGCGGATGGTCCACTTCGACGGCATCGCGGCGACACTCTACTAGGAACGCCGTCGTGCGAGGCGACCTGTCGGATTGCCAAGTGGTATGGTCATTAAGGCTGGTCGCGAAGCCGGTAGCCATGGGGGATAAGACGATGGCATCTGAATCTCACAGTCCAGTGATCTCGGTGATGCTTGCCGTGTCGGATGCCACAACGGCTGCGCGGTGGTATGAACAAGCGCTTGGGGCCACCAGGCTATGGGACCTTGGCAGTGTCGTGGGACTGAGCGTGCAGGGAGCCCCCTTCTTCCTGGGTGAGCCTGCCAACAATGGTTGGGACACGCCTGCCACTCTTGGGTCGAGGACGGTGCGCGTCGAGGTCTTCGTGGATGACCCGGATAGCTTCATCGAGCGCGCGGTGGCTGCCGGAGCGGAGCGCGGCGCCGAGTTCCGCGACTATCTCGACCGGCCGTGGGGCATTCACCGGCAGGGAGAATTCACCGACCCTTTCGGCCACCTCTGGCTTGTGGGTGACAGGTCACCGCTGAGCGTGTACGAGCCTCGGTAGCGTCACAAGACCGAGCCAAAGTGTCCAAACCAGGCCACTCGTGTTGATCGGGCCCTAGCCTTGCCCCTCCAGTAGGCCGCGTAGCAGCCCGCGGTGGCAGCGGTCCTCGTCGGGACACCAACAGAGAAGTGTTACGGTTTCGCGGGCGGCGACGTCCCGGAGTTCCTGCACCGACGTCACGGCATCCGGCCGGTTGGCCATCTCCCACAGGAAACGCCACGTGTACTCGCCCCAGTCGATGGTATGGGTGTTCAGGTCGCGTAGCAGGTCACGGCTTGGCGCCAGGCCTCTGTCCCAGCGGTCCACCTGTTCCTTGCGGACGCCCCGCGGCCAGGTGCGCATGACAAGGAGGCGCTCGCCGTCATCGGGCGACGGCGGCTCGTACACGCGCTTGAGACGGATAGGCATTGCTGGGCTATGCGTGAGTGTGCTGGTGCGCGCTGTGATGGACTGAGGAGAAAGGCAAAGCGCCTTCGCGCATTGCCAGGAAGCCCGCATACGGGGCCTCCGCCAGCTCGCGGGCGTGCGTCTCCGGGTCGCACGCCGCGCCCACCCACACGGCGCCGGTCTCGAAGTACTCCTTCTTCCACACCGGCACGATGTGCTTGATGCGGTCCACGGCGTACAGGGCTGCTAGGAACGCCTCCAGCCGGTGTGGCGCGCCGGCCGCCACCACCAGGCTCACGTCGCCGATCTCCAAGTGGCCGATGCGGTGGACGGCCGTCATCTCCGTGACGCCGAAGCGGGCGATGGTCTCTTCCATCACCTGCGCCAACACCTTCTGTGCCATGCGCTCGTCGGCCTCGTACTCCAGGAACGCCACCGCCTCGCCGTTGGTGTTGTCGCGCGTCGTGCCTTCAAAGGTGACCACGGCGCCGTTGCTGGCCCGGCGGACGGAGTCGGCTACCTCGCGAGCATCGATGACGTCGTGCGTCACGCGGGCGTCCACACCACCGCTGACGGGCGGGTAGAGGGCGACCTCGTCGCCGTCCTTCAGCGGGTACTGCGGGTTGGCGAACTCATCGTTCACGGCAATCAGGTGCGGGCGGAAGTCCCGCGGCAGCGTGGGCACGTCCGCCAGGAGCCGCGCGATGGCGTCCGCGACCGTGGCGGAGGCGTCAGCCAGCGTCACGTCCACGGAGCCACGCCCAGCTTGCTCTCGGTAGAGCGCGTAGAGGCGTATGCGTACTTCCATGGGGCAAGTATAGCAAGGGACGCGATGGGAGCGGTGTAGCCGCCAATCCTCCTAGCCCCGTGTAGGACTTCGAAGCGGGTGAAACACCTTGGCGCGATGAGCGGGATGGGCAATGTGTTGTGGATGCCACGTAGGTACGTTCGCGTCCAACTGGGCCAGGCGAGGCCACCATGACCGGGGAAGGGTCCTTGACATCAAATGCTGGGTGGAGGCGAGCAAATCGTCGTAAAGACCGGTTCTTATCGTAATCTTCGCGCATGAACTCACACCTGCCGACGCGGCCACTCATACGCCTTCGAGGCGGACCAACCCAACAACGCGGAGGTATCCCATGGTCCAGCAGACCCCCGAATATCCGGTGCAGCTCACGATCGACTTTCCTGATCGCCCCTTGGACCGGCTCACGACGTTCTTCCGCATATTCACGGTTATCCCCATCGCCATCGTCATCAGCCTCTTGATAAGCAGCGGGGCAGGGTCTCAGGGTTCAGCGGGAGTGGGCGTCCTGTTTCTGGCCACACTGGTGATGGTCCTGTTCCGTCAGAAGTACCCGCGTTGGTGGTTCGACTGGAACGTCAACATCATCAGATTCCAGTACCGGGTAGGGGCGTATCTCGCTCTGCTGCGGGATGAGTATCCCTCGACCGATGAAGAGCAGGCCGTGCACATCGAGGTGCGCTATCCCGACGTGCCACATGACCTGAACCGGTGGCTCCCGCTGATCAAGTGGTTCCTGGCCATCCCTCATTACATTGTTCTGTACTTCCTCTGGATTGCCGCGATCATAGCCGTGATCATCGCCTGGTTCGCCATTTTGTTCACCGGCCGCTATCCCCGTGGGCTGTTCGACTTGGTCGTGGGAGTTATGCGCTGGACGATCCGGGTCATCGCTTACGCCTTCATCCTCTCCACGGACCGCTACCCGCCGTTTAGTCTGAGCCAGTAGCGAGGGGATGGTCTGGGCCGAGAGGGAACGGTCATGGCCCACATAAAGGGTGAGATTGTCATCGAGCGGCCGGTCGAAGAGGTGTTCGACTTCGTAGCGGACGAGCGTAACGAGCCGCGCTATAACAAGGCCATGCTCCGTGCGGAGAAGGTCTCGGATGGCCCAATTGGCCGGGGCACGCGGTTTCGCGCCGAGATGGCCAGCATGGGTCGCCGTACCGAAATGACTACTGAGTTCACCGGCTACGAGCCGCCCCATCGCCTGGCGTCGTCGACACATATGTCTACCATGGACATTCATGGGGCACTGACCTTTGATCCTGTCGACGGCGGCACGCGCATGCGGTGGTCGTGGGACCTGAAGCCTCGCGGCGCCTTCAAGCTCATGACGCCCTTGATAAGGTTCATGGGCAGGCGGCTGGAGGAGCGCATCTGGGGAAGCCTCAAGAAATTGTTGGAGGCCCAGGAGGGAGAGCTAGGCACGGCGTAGGAGGGAGCGGTCATGGCCCACTTGGAGGGCGAGGTCCTCATCAACCGGCCCGTGGATGTGGTGTTCGATTTTGTAGCGGACGCTCGAAACGAGCCGCGCTACAACCGCAACGCGGTGCGTGCCGAAAAGGTCTCGATGGGCGCAGTCCAGCGCGGCACCCGTTTCCATACCGAGACTCGTGGGATGGGCCGGCGGTCGGACTGGATTATCGAGCGGACCGAGTACGAGCGGCCCCGGAAGCTCTCATCTTCGGTCCACACCACTGCCGTCGACATCACAGGCTGCCATACCTTCGAGGGGGTCGATGGCCGGACTCGGATGCGGTGGTCGTGGGATGTGAAGCCGCGCGGCGTGTTTAGGCTCCTGGGTCCCCTGATCGGGCGCATGGGCCAGCGCATGGAAGAGCGCAACGGGGAAAAATTGAAGAATTTCTTGGAGCGCCAGGAGGCGCAATCGGGATAGCAGCGACCGTCTCTATGACCGTCGATGGACGTGATCGTGACGCATAGCCGCGACTAATGGGTCTCTCGTGTATTCATTGCCTGTGGTGGGTGGCCGTCGTAGGGGAGGTGAGGCATGAAGGCCGTGGTCGTCTATGAGACGCTCTGGGGCAACACCGAGCAGGTCGCAAGCGCGATTGGTCATGGCCTGCAAGAAGACGGGGCCGAGGTGATAGTGACGGATGTGCAGGACCTGACTCCCGCCGCAACCGGCGAGGCAGACCTGCTGGTCGTCGGTGGCCCGACCCATGGCTGGGGCATGAGCAAGCCGTCCAGCCGGAAGGTCCGGACTGGCCCAACGCATGGGCGCGCCTCGGCCCCACGCCGCACTGGCATACGCGAGTGGTTGGACGTGCTGACGCCGGACCGGGCCTGTGCCTTCGCCGCCTTCGACACCCGCCTGAACAGGCCGCGTTGGATGACCGGCTCCGCGGCCCGAAGCATTGCCAAGGCGCTCAAGCGGCGCGGCTATCCTGAGGTCACGCGCACCGAGAGCTTCCGGGTAGCCCACAGCGACGGCCCGCTGGTGGTGGGGGAAGTCGAAAGGGCCGAAGCGTGGGGCCGGGATCTGGTGACGAAGGTTGTCAGGGCCGCGTGATATGCCCTGCTGCTCGATTGGGCGATGTCCAGCGGGACAGGGCGGTGGCGTCGGGCTTCGTTGAGGAGGAAGGACGAGAGCGTGACGGGGAGCCGCAGGTCCGTCGCTGGGTCTCTGCTGTCGGCGTCGGGCGCGCTAATCTTGGTGGGAATCATTACCGCTGAAGCGCTGTACCCCGCGGCGTATTCGACGCGTGCCAATGAGGTCAGCGACCTCGGCTGGACCAGGTCGCCCAACCCCATCATTTTCCAGCCGTCATCGGCCATGTTCACCGGCACCATGATCCTTACCGGCACGCTCATCATCATTGCGGCCTATCACCTTCACCTGGGATTCGGCCGGCTTCGCGCGACGCTTCCGGTGCTGGCGCTGGGCGTGTTCGGAAGCACGACTTGGGCTTTCCAGGAGTTCTGCCAGGGTCGGGCAAAGCGATGGATTATTTACCCTATCGTGCTTTGCCTCGTCTCCTTCGGCGGATACCTGATGCGGTCGGAAGCCCGCTTGCGGGTGGCAGCGGCCGCCGAGCCGGCGACACGATTGGACTAGCCGATGAGGGCGTGGCAGTCGAAGACGGGTTCGCGATAGGTTCAAGGCGCCGCGTATGGGGAAGCATTCGACAGACCGCGTCAGGGTAGGACACGAATGGCACGAACACCGACACTGACAGGAACCGCGGCCATCGAGCGGAGACTGTCCGGCCTGCGCTGGTGGAATCTGGGCCTGGGTCTGCTCCACCTGGCGCAGGGCGTAGCCATGCTCATCGCCAGCAGCACCTTCTCCCTTCCAGTGACTTCCGCCTTCGTCCAGTTCGAGCCGAACACCGAACGCCTGGCGCCCGTCCTCCGCACCATCGCCAACGTCCCCATTGGCCCCATGGTAGCCACGTTTCTGTTTCTTTCTGCGGCGGCGCACCTTCTGCTGGCCTCGCCGATGCTTTTCCGCTGGTACGAGGCCAACCTCCGCTCCGGCATTAACCGGGCGCGGTGGACCGAGTATTCGCTAAGCGCCTCGCTCATGATCGCCATCGTCGCGATGCTGGTGGGCATCTACGACATCGTCAGCCTCATCGCCCTGTTCGCGGTCAACGCCGCCATGATTCTCTTCGGCTGGATGATGGAGCTGCACAACCAGGCGACCAATAGCACCCACTGGACGGCGTATATCTTTGGCTGTTTGGCGGGGATCGTGCCCTGGGTCGGCATCGCCATTTATCTGTGGGGAGCTGGCGGTGAGGGCGGCGAGGTGCCAGGCTTCGTTTATGGGATCTTCGGGTCCATCTTCGTGTTCTTCAACGTGTTCGCCGTCAACATGTTCCTTCAGTACCGGAAGGTAGGGCCGTGGCGCGACTACCTTTTTGGCGAGACCGTCTATATGGTGCTGAGCCTGACGGCCAAGTCGCTGCTGGCATGGCAGGTGTTCGCAGGGACGCTCAGGCCAATGTGATTGTGTGTGGCCGACCGCGAAGCATCGCTGCCCGGCCGCTCTAGCTTCTGCGTCCCCTGCTCCCGCCGAAGATGCCCAGAAGCGGCGCGCCGGCGCCGACCAAGAACCCGAAGTCATACCAATTGCCGCTGCGCGACACGTTGTACAGCGCGTGGCCGTGCCAGAATCCCAGCACATGGACGATGAGCACGATCCACGCAATGATGCCGTTGAACAGTCCCCAGAGCAGGTCTTGCCACCACATGTAGATCACCTCATTTCCGGTGCATACAAACATAGCAAAGGCGTGTGAAGGTCCTGTGCAGTGGGCCGGCTAGGCCATGAACCCCGCGTCATCTTATGCTTATGATGTCCCTGGAAGCTCAATGGCGTGGAGGAGGGGCGGTGATGAGAGTCTTGGTTGCATACGCGACGCGCCACGGCAGCACCAAGGGCGTGGCCGAGGCTATCGCGGAAGAGTTGCGTGGACGGCAGCTCGAAGTGGACCTGCGCGACATCCACGATGCGGGCAGGGCCCATGGCTATGATGCCGCAGTCATTGGCAGCCCGGTGTACGTTGGAAGCTGGCTGAAGGAGGCCCGCGCCTTCGTGGACCGTGAGCAGACGGACCTGGCGTCCACGCCCGTCTGGCTGTTCAGCGTGGGCCCCCTGGGCGCCGAGCATCCCCAACCGGAGGGTGATCCCAAGGATGTCGCTGCCTTGACGGAGGCGGTCCATCCGCGTCAGCACCGAATATTCGCGGGCGCCCTAGACCGGCGGCAGCTAAGCCTGCTGGAGCGCTTCACGGTCCGGATGGTCAGTGCGCCCTACGGCGACTTCCGGGACTGGGACGCCATTCGCGGCTGGGCGCGGGAGATAGGCGCCACGCTCCAAAGCGAGAGCGCCGCGGCCTAGGCGGGAGCGTTGGCGTGCGGCTACAATAAGGACATGGCACAGGAGCTAAAAGGCGGCCTCGACGGTCAAGGGCTCCGTGTCGGCATCATTGTCTCCGAGTTCAACGGGGCCATCACCTCTCGCCTGCTGGATGGTGCGCGGGAGGCCCTGAGGCGCCGGTCCGTCCCCGAGAACGCCATCACCATCGTGTGGGTGCCTGGCTCCATGGAGCTGCCCCAGGCCGCCAAGCGCATGGCCGCCTCCGGCCGTTGGGATGCGCTGATAGCCCTCGGCTGTGTCATACGCGGCGAGACGGCGCACTTCGACTTCGTCGCGGGAGAGGCGGCCCGTGGCATCGCGGAAGTGGCGCGGGAGACCGGCGTGCCCGTCGCCTTCGGCGTTTTGACGCCCAACAACATGGACCAGGCATTGGCCCGCGCCGGTGGCAAAATGGGCAATCGTGGGTTCGACGCCGCCGAGGCAGCCATCAAGATGGTCAACCTCAACCGCCAGATCGATGCGCTGGGGAAGGAGTCCGCGGCCCCCGGTCCAGCCGCCAAAGGCACAGATCCAAAGGGAAAAGCATGAGTATTCAAGACCGGCTCAACGAAGACCTCAAGAACGCCATGAAGGGCCACGACGAGGTCACCCGGAACACGGTGCGCCTCATCCGCTCCGCCGTGCGCAATGCGGAGATCGAGAAGGGCGCGGACCTTGACGACGCCGGAGTGACCGACGTGCTGTCCCGCATGGCCAAGCAGTACCGGGACAGCATCGCGGTCTACCGGGATGCGGGGCGGACCGATCTGGTGGACAAGGAAGAGGCAGAGCTGGGAGTGGTCATGCGCTACCTACCCAAGCAGCTAGACGAAGGTGAGGTCCTTGAGCTCGCCACTGAGACGGCTGATGAGGTGGGCGCGAAGGGTCCCCAGGACAAAGGCAAGCTCATGGGCAAGCTCATGCCCAAGGTCAAGGGCCAGGCGGACGGCGCGCTGGTCAACCGGGTGGTCACCGAGCTCCTAAAAGCCCGCGCCGCTGGCAAGGCGTAGGCAATGCCTCCTCTAAGCAACGCGCTCCAGTTTGACCGTTCGCCCTTCGACTGCTCCCCGTTCGGCGCTTTAATCCTCACCCTTCGCGCTCAGGGCGAACCGTCAAACTTGAGCGGGTTGCTTAGAGGAGGCAATGCCTACGCCATGCCACCGGCGCGGGCTTTTATGAGCT
>JBJKQC010000264.1:0-8041 GCA_046705745.1 Dehalococcoidia bacterium | reverse complement strand
ATCGTAGCCGCCTTGAGCATACTGGCCGACGCTCCCGACCTCCACGCCGCTGCCGCTGCCTGGTATGCGGCTAATGCCCGCGACTTGCCTTGGCGCCGCACGCGAGACCCCTATTCGATATTGGTGTCGGAGGTGATGCTCCAGCAGACGCAGGTGGAGCGAACAGTCCCTAAGTATCGCGAGTTCTTGACATCCTTCCCTACCCTCCAAGCACTCGCTGCGGCGACTCCAGGTGACGTCATCCGAGCGTGGTCGGGCATGGGATACAACGGGCGGGCTGTCCGTCTTCATAGGTTGGCGAAAGCGGTAGTTGATGAACATGCGGGACGGCTGCCTCAGACGGTGGAGGAGCTCCGCAAGCTCCCAGGCATCGGGCCCTACACTGCGGCGGCTGTAGCCTGCTTTGCCTTTGGGGCATCTGTACCCATCACAGACACCAATATCTATCGGGTATTGAGTCGGATAGCGTATGGGGTAACGGCGCCCGATCGCCGTGAGATCTCGCCGTTGGCAGCGGCGCTGGTACCGACCCCAAGTGCGTTGTTGGACTCTGCAACCTGGCATCAGGCGATGATGGACATTGGCGCCACCATTTGCGTGATAGCGAAGCCTCGCTGCATGCTCTGCCCGTTCAGAAGGTACTGCACTGCTGCCCCGCTGCTGCAAGACGGCAACGCCCGAGGTCTCGCCGAAGCCTCCGTCCCCTATGTACCGAAGCAAAGTAAGTTCACGGGTTCCACGCGGTACTATCGGGGGCGAATAGTCGATGTCCTGCGGAGGCTGCCAGACCAGGGAAGCATTGCCCTGGAACAGCTCGCAGAACTGGTGGGCGATGGGGAAAAGCCGAACCAGGACCGAGAGTGGGTGCAAAGGCTCGTGGAAGGGCTCACGCACGATGGCCTGGTCAGGTTCGACGGCGAATCAGTGGCGCTGCCGTAATGGCTGTCCGGAAAAGGCGCGAAAGAACCTTCAACCCGCTCAGGACCACCGATGTTCGGACAAGCCCGGCCACAATCAGGGTGCGGCCAAGCGCGCCAGCAAGTCCCGGACTTTCGGAGTGATGGTCTCCCACGGGTCCTCAGCCGCAGCCAGATCTCCCTGGCCAAGCTCCCAGTAGCGCCTGCCGTCTGGTGTGACCCACAGCCCGCTCACCCAGAAACCGTTGGTGCCGCCCGCGGGCGCCACGTAGTCGGTGGCGATCTCGCCTCGCAAGCCGCTGGCTTCCCAGGCCCCTATCAGCATCCCACTGCGCGCCACGGCAACGGCCTCGGTCCAGTACGCGCAGCGGTCATTGCCCTGCAGGTCTCGCATACGCCGCAGTAGCCGCGCCGCATGCTCCTCGTCACTGACGTCGCCGCCGGACTCGCGGCGCGTAACAAGGCTGGTCCAGCCATCCCCGAGTGCCGGAATGGCCAGCCCGCCATCGCTAGCGATGGCGGGCTGGGGGTACAGCCGCGACCACACAACGGCCTTGCGCTCCGCGTTACCCAAGTGGGAAGCGGCATCTTCTTCAACGTCCGGCCCTGCCTGTAACGTCGCACCATCCACAAGGTCGAAGCCAAGGCCGTCGCACAAGCGGCGCAGGCGCTCGGCCTTCGCCCGGTTCCGGGTAGCTAGAAGCAACAATTTAGGTCCGGCCAAACTGACGCTCCAGCATCCCCGTCGTCACGCGCAGAGTAGTCGGGCGCCCGTGGGGGCAATGCTGTGGGTTAGCCCCCGCCGCCAAGGCGTGGGCCAGCGCTTCCATCTCCTGCTGGTCGAGGGCCTGCCCAGCCCGGACGGCGCTGTGGCACGCGATGGATGCCGCGATGGAAAGATGCGACTCAGCAGGCAGCAGCCCGTGGCGCTGCTTTTCCAGGACCTCGGCGATGAGCCGCTGCGCGTTGACCTGCCGCGCCATGACCGGAACCGCCCGGAGCAACCAGGTGCCTTCGCCGAACGGCTCCAACAGTAGGCCGTAGCGCTCAAGGATCGAGCGAGCGCCATCTATGGCCTCCAGGTCCTCCGGCGGCAGGTCCACGGGCAGGGGGTCCAGCAACGGCTGAATCTCTGGACGCGAGGCTTCCCACTGGCGTAGCAGACGGTAGTAGAGAACGGACTCGTGCGCCGCGTGCTGGTCAATAAGGTACATTCCGTCGGCGCCCTCAGCCACGATGTAGGAGCTGGCTATCTGGCCCAGCACGCGCAGTGGCGGCACGCCAGCTGCGGTGGCGGCACCGGGCTGGGCCGGGGGGCTCGACGAGGTCGCTCCCGCGGCAGGACCTTCGTCCGCCTGCCGGCCTTCGAGCGTCGGGCCCATCGTCGGTGAGATGGGTTCCGGCTCGGGCAACGTCACCGTCACGCCGTCCGCTCGACCCAACTGAAACGCAAAAGAAGGAGGTGCGACGGGAAACGTGGGCGTTGGCTGTTGGCGCGGTTGCGCGATCATGGCGCCTGCCTCCGCGATGGGGGAGGCCGCGAGAAGGGCCTCTCGCACCGCCCGCTGAATGCTGGCGAAGGCGTCGCCGTCACGGATGAAGCGCACCTCCCGCTTGTTTGGGTGAACGTTTACGTCTATCTCAGCCGGGGGTACCTCCAAGAACAGCACCGCAATGGGATAGCGTCCCTCCATGAGGAAGCCGGTATAGGCCTCCTCGACAGCGGCGCTCAGCATGCGGCTCTGGACCCAGCGCCCATTGACGAACAGGCTGACGCCGGTGCGGTTAGGTCTGCTCTGCTCCGGCGGCGCCGCCAGACCGTGCGCCCGATACGGCGCCTGAGTGGAGGGCGCGATGTCCAGCATCGCGGCAGCCAGATCGGGGCCGTGCACCGCGGCGATGACGTCACGAAGGTAGCCGTTGCCGGGCGTTTGCAGGAGCGTGCGGTTCTCGGTGCGAAGGGTGAAGCGAACGTGCGGATGGGCCAAGGCCATATGGTCCAGCACCCGCCGCACGCGGGCGGTCTCGGCGCTCGGGGAGCGTATGAACTTGAGGCGCGCCGGGATGGTGGCGAAAAGCGCCTCCACTTCGACGACAGTTCCCGGGGCCGAGGGTTGCCTGCCTCGACGGAGCACCACGCCGCCCTCCAGCTCCAACAGCGTCCCAGACTCCGCGTCAGCCGTCCGGGTGACCATGGTCACATGCGCCGCGGCCGCGACGCTGGCCAGGGCCTCGCCGCGGAAGCCGAAGGTGGAAAGGGACGACAGATCGTCCAGGGACTGGAGCTTGCTGGTGGAATGGCGCTGAAAGGCAATCTCCGCCTCATCCGCCGGAATGCCACAGCCATCGTCTGTCACGCGGATGCTCTGTAAGCCGCCCTGCTTCAGGTCGACCGCGACCGTGGCCCCGCCGGCGTCGATGGAGTTTTCCACCAATTCCGTGACGACGGACGCCGGTCGTTCAATGACTTCACCGGCTGCAATGCCGGCGGCCACGGCCGGAGGCAATACCCGAATGGACATAAAGCGTTCCTTTTGGGGCACGGTCCCGTTACAACGCTACCTAGGATACATGGTCGCGGAGTTAGCGACTGCTATCTCCCATCGCATGACGGCCTCCCGAAAATGGATTGCGACCGTTGGCCTGACGCCATAGTGCGGCTAAATCCGCACTATCACGACCGTTTTGCGCAATGCGTTTTCGGGCAGTGAAGCCCGGGGCGGGAGCAAAGTGCAGATTTGACTACAGAATGCAGGAGAGCACATATGTACTATTATACCGTGAGATGGCCGTTGGGGGAATAGAGACGAATGAGTGATCAATCAATAAGAGCGCCCGCTAAATTCCAAGCTCCGATTGGAGCTGCCTGGCCGTGACCCCCGCCAGCAGCTTGCCATCCACGACAACTAGGGGGCGCTTGAAGTAGCGGGGCTCCCCGGACAGGAGGCGCAGCAGATCGTCGTCACTGAGCGACGCCTCGTCCAAGCCGCTCTTCTTGAACGCCTGGGACTTGAAGTTGAACAATTGCCTGGGGCTCCCGCCTCCCAGCAACGCACGCAGTTCGTCGATACTGAAAGGCTGCTTGAAGAAGTCGCGCTCCTCGAAAGGGACCTTTGCCTGCGAGAGCGCCGCCCTCGCCGTCCGGCAGGTCCCTCACTTCGGCCACCAGTACAGCTTTACCGTCCCAGCCATGCTTCCCTCGTATTATGTAGATATTATGTGGATTGGTACGGCAAGGGGCGAGCGAAGAGGCCCTCGTGTCATTTTTCATTCGCTCGCACCTTATGTGTTTGGCAGAAAGCCTGAACCAGAGAGGCCAGAATTTACTTGGCCCCTGGGGTGGCCTCCCCGTCACTACCCCAGTCGTAGTCGTAATGGAGATGGAATCCCCCTCACCGAGCAACGTCGAGCGCTGCCGGTAACAAGATAACATCCCCTTAGTTGTCTCCGGCGTAAGGAATTGTAGCCGCTACAT
The DNA here is from genome assembly GCA_046705745.1 of Dehalococcoidia bacterium. Taxonomy (GTDB): domain Bacteria; phylum Chloroflexota; class Dehalococcoidia; order Lucifugimonadales; family Australimonadaceae; genus JBJKQC01. The sequence goes on along the minus strand of JBJKQC010000264.1, from coordinate 3,649 downwards.
GCGATCGTCGGTTTTCAATCACCCGCCGAATGCGTAGACTGACCGGCGGTCATCCGAACGAGCAACCCTCCCTAATGACAGAAGCTTTTCTGCTGCTGATACGCTGGATCCATGGCATTGCGGCCGTTGCCTGGGTTGGTGGCGGCATCTTCTTCTTGGTCGTCCTTCGCCCAGCGATGAACGCAGGAGGAATCCCGCCGTCTATACGGCGGTTCATGGGCGAGGAGTTCGGTCAGCTGGTGGCCCTCGCCATGTGGGCGTTGGTCATCACCGGCGGCATCCTAGCAGCTTCACTACTGACGAAACCAGGAGCGACCACTTTATATATAGCAGTCCTCGCCATCAAAGTGGCACTCTCAGCGTGGATGTTCTTCCTCGCCATTAACAGGGGCAGGCGCGGTGCTGCGGAAGCGGGCGGCAAAGGAAAGGTACGTTCAGTCATCGCCGCCTTGGGTCACATCAACATGACCGTTGTGCTCGGCGTCATCATCTTTTTCCTCTCTGACCTACTCCGATACATATTCGAGCAAGGCTGATAGACTTCGGCCGATAACCACTCGAACGACCCGAATGGGCGTCGGTAGCGAATGACTATTGGACGCACCGTTCCGAGGGGAAGCTATGCGACGCGATCTCATGGACATCCTTGCCTGCCCCACCTGCAAAGGACCCCTACGGCTAGATGTCGTACGGGAAGAAAACGGGGAAGTCGTCGAGGGGACTCTCTCATGCGAGCGCTGCGATGAGACATACCCCATCGAAGACTCCATACCCAACCTGCTCCCGGCGGACCTGCGGCGATAACGCGCCTCAGGCAAAACGACAGAGGCATGGCATCCGAAGACTCACGACCGCGATGGCTTGGGCCAGTGTCGTTCCATGCCGAGGCCGCGAGTATGCTTGCCGCACTCTGTTTGGCATGGCCTAGCCCCGGTGTTGGAGGACACGGCAATGCTCGGGAAGCAGGACCGAGTGGTCTTGGACACGCTCCTGCCGACGCAGAGGCATGAGGCGCTGCGCGGCGGGATTTTCGACGTCGGGTTCGACGCCTTTTACGACGACTTCCAACAGCGAGCCAACCGAACGTGGCGCCTGGGTTTTCGCACATCCCTGTGGGCCGCCGCATGGGTCGCCCCGCTGCTGATCCGGCGCATTCCGCCGCTGTCACGCCATGACCAGGCCGCGCGCGAACGGGCGCTGGCGGCCATGGGGTCCTCGCGGGTCCACGTCCTCCGGCAACTCTCCTTCGTCCTGAAGAACGTGGCCGCGTTCTGCTACGGCGCCGATCCGAGCGTGCGCGCCGTCATCGGCCTGCCGCGGCTGGACCGGCCGGAGGCTGACACCCTATGAAGGGCCAGGTCATCAGCGCCGCGGAGCTCGGCAGCACGCGGCTCTCTGAAGAGTTTGACTACGTCATTGTGGGCTCTGGCGCGGCCGGCGCCACGGCGGGACGAATGCTCGTGGACACCGGAGCCTCCGTCGCTATCGCCGAGGAGGGAGCGGCGGTCCCCAGCAGCGAGTTCGGCGCCACCATATGGCCCACGGGCCTGCGCCTTTACCGCGAAATGGCGACGCTCACCTCGCGCGGCAACACACCGGTGACCGTGCTGCAGGGGTCGTGCCTGGGCGGGAGCACGGTCGTCAACTCGGCCATTGTCCGATACCTTCCCGAGTCCGTCTGGTCAAGTTGGGACCAGGAGCACCACCTGGGGGACGCCATCCCCTACGGCGCGCTGGAGCAGCACTGGCAAACGCTCGAGCGCGAGCTGTCCGCGGAGCCGACGCCACCCGAGCTATGGGGCGGGAACAACCGTCTCATGGCCAAGGCGGCCGGCGCCCTGGGGGTGCGAGGCGGCCCGACGACACGCTATATGCGCGAGTGCAGAGGCAGCGCCCGATGCCAGCTGGGCTGTCCGTACGGCGCCAAGCAGAGCATGCTCGTCAGCTACCTGCCCTATGCGGTCGACCGCGGCGCGCTGGTGCTGACCGGCGCCAAAGTGGAACGCGCGCTCGTCAAGAGCGGACGGGCCGTGGGCGTGGAAGGCCGGTACGGGACGCCGAAAGGGGCCGAGAATTTCACGCTCAGGGCGCGAAAGGGCGTGCTGGTGGCTGCCTCGGCTATCCAGACACCGGTGCTGCTCAGCCGCACGGGGGTCCGATCGCCGCATCTGGGAAGGCACTACCAAGTCCACCCCGGCCTCGCGATGGTCGGCGTTTTCGACGAAGAAGTCGGCACGTGGGCGGGGGCGACCCAGGGCTATGCCGTCGACCAGCACCTGGAGGACTACCGCTGCAAGATCGAGACGCTGGCACTGCCGCCGGAGCTGGTGCTCGCCCAACTTCCCGGCGCGGGTAGGCGCTGGCTCGACTACATAGGCAAGGCGCGGCACATGGCGGTGTGGGCGGTGCTGCTCCGGGCGCATGCCCAGGGGACTGTGCGGGAGCGCCGCTTCCCCAAGGGCACGAGTATTCGCTTCGACCTGGAGCCCCGGGATATCGTCAACCTGCGCAAGGGCCTGCGGTCCGCGGCCGAGCTGTTCTTCGCCGCGGGGGCGCGCGAGGTGCTTCCCGGGATCCATGGGCTGCCGGAGTCGCTGACTTCGCCCGAGCAGGCCGCGCTGCTGGAGGAAGGGCCGAGCAACCCCGCGTCCTACACGTTGAGCACGTCCCACCTCTTCGGCACGGCGCGGATGAGTGTCCGGCCAGAAGACGGAGTGGTGGGCACGGGCTTCGCCGTGCACGGCGTGCCTGGCCTTTACGTAGTCGACTCGTCCGTCTTCCCCACGAACCTTGGGGTGAACCCTCAGCACACCATCATGGCGGTGGCGATGCATGCCGCCCAGCGGATATCGGAGACGAAGCCGTGAGCATCAAGCTCGAGGACCTGGCGCTGGCGTCGCCGGCCGAGCTGGGGCGATTGTTCGCGCGAGGCGCTGCGCCCGACATCGACGCCCTGGTGGGCTACGAGTTCCGGGGGTTCAACGTGGGGCGAGGGCCCGCCATGCTGCGCATCCAGAAGTTCATCAAGGGCTTCTTTCGCGGCCCAGACCACGTGGAGGGCTATAACATCCGCGTGGTGCAAAACGGGCTCGGCAGACCGTGGGTGGAAAAGCCCGGCCTCGAAACGCCCGAGCGCTTCGGGTTCTTCGTCGTCACGCCGCATTCCCATGGCGATGGCCCGGCCGACAACCGCCACGGCAGCGCAGCGCTGCTCGATTATGGGGCAAGCCCGCGCAATCCGAGGTGGCGCATCGAGCGGCTGTTGCGGGACTACCTGGTTGTCCCCGACCCCGACCGGCCGGACATCCTGCTCGGCAAGGCATATCTGGCCATGGGCGGGGTGCGGGTGCCAGCCGCGTACTTCCTCATCAAGCGCCTGCGGCCCACGAGCTGGCAGCCGTGAAACGGACGACAAGGGAGCCTGTGCCCAGGTAGATGTTCCGGCCCATTGACCGGGCCCCCAAGACGCTATAGGCTATTTTCATGATGTATCAAGCCTGTCTGTGTACGGTCAGGTGCCCAAGCTGAGAGGCCTCCTAGCGAGGCTTCGTAGTGGCTTGGGCACGCCTCCGGAGACGGAGGCTTTTTTATTGTCATAAGAAGTGCATGCATGGGAGGGCGCTTTGGGAAAGTATCTGCTGATCGAGTC
>JBJKQC010000263.1:0-4398 GCA_046705745.1 Dehalococcoidia bacterium | reverse complement strand
CGGTAGGGTCGGAATCGACGCGAGTGGCCGTTAAGGTATCGGCGGCGGAGCGTGGAGACGCCGTTGGGCTCAGCCTATTGTTGACAATCCGCCAGAGTCCGCCGTCGGTTTGTATCAGGTGTCTTGATTACCTTCTTCATACAAAATCAATAGAACTATTCCCCTCATATAGGCGGATATTCCAATGTTGTCTACACGGAGAATGGCTGTAATAGTTCTTTAGTCGTTCGATTCGGCTTTTCACGCACCAATCCTTAAGGGCCTTGACGGAGGGTTCAAGCAAACCGTCCGTAGCCCTTGTGTCCTATCTCACACTTCCTAGAGGACAATCATGGACGCTCGAACGGCTGAAACGATCGAATTTTCCAATAATCCCAACTGGAGCCCTTGGGGAGCCCTTGCCCAAGTGAGCGTAGTCATCCCCACTCTTAACGAGGCCGAGAACCTCCCACATGTTCTCCCGTTCATCCCATCTGGAGTCCACGAAGTGGTCATCGTGGACGGCTACTCCATCGATGGAACTGTAGACGTGGCCAAGTCATTGCTTCCCACGGCGCGCGTTGTGTATGAGCAAAAGCGTGGGAAAGGGGCAGCGCTACGAAGGGGGTTTAACGAGGCCAACGGAGACATCATCGTCTTCTTGGATGCTGATGGTTCAATGAATCCCAGTGAAATTCCTGCCTACATAGGCGTCTTACTGGCAGGGGCGGATTTCGCAAAAGGTTCTCGCTTTCTACAGGGTGGTGGGACTGCGGATATGACTCTCTTCCGCTCCTTCGGAAATTGGATGTTCAGAATGTCGGTCCGATTCCTCTTCGGCGGCAACTATTCTGACCTTTGCTATGGCTACAATGCCTTCTGGAAGGCGGTACTGCCGCAACTAGGCCTGGACACGGACGATGCGCGGGGGGATGGGTTCGAAGTCGAATCATTGATAAATGTGAGCGCACTCCTGAGCGGCCTGAAGGTCGTGGAGGTGCCAAGCTTTGAAATGCCGCGCGTTCATGGACAGAGCCACCTCCGCTCGTTTCCCGATGGATGGCGCATGCTACGGACTATCCTAGGTGTATGGGTCAGAAAGAGACGAAAGTTGAAAGGAGTAAAGAGACCGTATTACGGGTACGCTTGGAAAGAAGATCTCTGGCGATAGTTCCTGAAATCGGGCTCTGACGAAACGAATGGAAACTCTTTCTGATGTTCCAGCAGTTCCCTCGCGGGATATTTCCGTGGTCATTTGCACTCATGCGCAGGAACGGTGGCACTCTCTTTTGGATGCAGTCGACTCGGTGCGCCATCAGACACACCCTGCGCTGGAAGTAATTGTGGTCATTGACCATAGCGATCAGCTGCTAGAACGAGCGGCATCTGAGTTGAGAGGAACGGTGGTCAAAGAAAACCGGTATGAGCGTGGACTGTCCGGCGCGCGCAACACCGGCGTCCAAGCCGCGCGGGGAGGGATAGTCGCTTTCTTGGATGACGACGCTGTCGCGGAAGCAAAGTGGCTCGAACACCTCGGCTCACCCTATAAAGACCCTCGGGTGATGGCTGTTGGAGGAGCGGTCTTGCCTATGTGGACAGGCCGTAAGCCGCGTTGGCATCCCGATGAGTTTGCCTGGGTCGTTGGATGTTCCTATGCGGGCATGCCCGAGACGACAGCTCCAGTGCGTAACGTGCTTGGCTGCAACATGTCCTTCCGCTCCGAGGTCTTCGCCACCATCGGCGGGTTCCAGCCCAGCCTGGGCCGAATAGCGAGCACACCCGCTGGCTGTGAAGAGACCGAGTTGTGCATACGCGTCCATCGGCACTGGATGGATGGTGTCATCGTCTACGAGCCCGCAGCTCGGGTCTATCACCGCGTTCCGCCCGCGCGCGGCAGCAGGCGGTATTTTCGAGACCGCTGCTTCGCCGAGGGGCTATCCAAAGCAGTGGTCTCTCGCCTGGCGGGCCCGCAGTCCGGGCTGGCCACCGAGAGGTCTTACGTGCTTCGTACGCTGCCGAGGGGCATGGTGCGCGGCATGGGAGCCAGCCTGCTTCGCCAAGATCCTTCGGGGGTGGCGCGTGCCGCGGCCATTCTCTCCGGCCTCGCCGTAACAACCGCCGGCTATATCAAAGGGACCCTTTGGAGCAGATGATGAAGGCGTTGAAATGAGTGGTGATAGCCTGATCAAGAACATAGCCTGCCCGCCGGTGCAGGTCCTGCAGATTGAGCTTGCCCTAGGATTCGACCGACAGAACGTGCCTGCAGACCATCGGTACCGCTCCGCTCTCATACTGGTCCGCCTCCATGGGCAAGCTCTCGGCGTGGTTGAGTGCACGTCCACAGAGGAATTCGATGACCCCGGCAGGCTTGCGGAGCTCATCTGGCGCAACCTCCAAGACGCGATCTCAGCGCACCTGCGTGAGGACGGCGTCCACGTGCCTGCTAGGCTCGACCCCGGCGGTGTCGCAACCGGCGTTAGGTGTCATCGGGCCTGGAACGGTCGCTGCGAACCGGTCACCGTTGTCGTTGCCACCCGTGACCGGCCGATGGGTCTGAAGAAGACCGTGGATTCACTGTTGGGCCAGGACTATCCCGACTTCCAGGTGATTGTGGTTGACAACGCTCCCAGCTCTGATGCTACTGAGCAGGTCTACCGGCAGCACTACGCCCACATCCAGAAGGTCCGCTACGTGCGAGAAGAAACGCAGGGGCTGGGCATCGCTCGCAACCGGGGTCTCCTCGCCACAGCCACGCCACTGGTCGCCTTCACCGACGATGATGTACTCGCCGATCGCCATTGGCTGACTGAGATCAATCGAGCCTTTCACTTAGGGAAAAATGTAGCCTGCGTCACAGGACTCATTATCCCATCCGAACTAGAAACCGAAGTGCAGCTTTGGGCGGACGCGCGTTGGAGGTGGGGGAAAGGGTTCCAGGCAAAGCTGTTTGACCTCGGTGAGAACCGAGTATGGTCCGATGTCTACCCGTACTCGGCCGGCGTCTTTGGGACCGGGGCCAACATGGCCTTCCGGACATCGGTATTGCGCACAATGGGGGGCTTTGACCCCGCTCTCGGCACCGGAAGCCGGGCTAAGGGAGGGGAAGACCTTGCGGCATTCTTTGAAACCATCTATCGGGGCTACCAGATCGCCTATGAACCGAGTGCCATTATCCATCACTCCCACCACAGAGATTTGGGCGGCCTAAAACGACAGGCGTACTCCTATGGAGTTGGGCTTACTGCGTATCTGTCAAAAGCCCTTATCGACCATCCATCGATTTTGTTTGACATGGTCCGGCGCATGCCCCGCGGCATCGCATTTTTTGTTCACGCTCAATCTGCCAATGACGGGAAATATGCGGAAGAGTTTGCGCATGACCTCATATCCCTAGAGCGCCGGGGCCTGTTGTCGGGTCCGCCCCTGTATCTCTGGAGCAGGTGGCGCACGCGAAAGCACAGAAGGGCTCTGTCGAGCCGATGAGTGCATCAAAGCTGGGGCAACGGCTGCGGCTGGCCCGTTTCATCGCGCACGTGCAACTCCCACTTTTTCGGGACGCTTATGCGCTGACCGCCAGTTCCCTTTCCACTTCTGCCCTGGGGATGCTGTTTTGGGTAGTAGCCGCCCGTGCCTACAGCGTCCGAGCGGTTGGGCTGAACGCCGCGGCGCTGTCTGCAATGCTCCTCCTAGCCGAAATTGCGCGCTTGAACCTGGTGAACATCCTCAATCGTTTCGTGCCTGAAGCCGGGGCCGCGACGACGCGACTGGTCGTGCTTGCGTCGGCCATTTCCACGCTGACAGCCATGCTGTCTGGGCTCGTGTTCGTCTTGGGCATCAAGCTATGGACGCCTGAGCTCCTGTCCTTGATCGATGGCTCATTCCTTATGGGCTGGTTCATTCTGTCAACGGTGGTTTGGTCCGCCTTCTCTCTTGAGGACAGCGTGCTCATCGCGCTCAGGCAGGGAACTTGGGTCTTCACGAAGAATCTGGTGTTCTCCGTCGCGAAGCTCGGCGTTCTCGTTGGCCTGATAGGCATATTGCCAGGCTTGGGCATCTTCGTCGCATGGACCTCCGCAGCCCTAGTCATCGGTGTGCTCGCCACGTTGTTCCTCTTCTCCCATTTCATCCCGCTGCACGTCCGAAAAACTTCCGAGCAAGTGGCCCATATCCATTGGTCAGGGATCATGCGGTTCGCGGCGGGCGATTACATTGCCACAATGCTGTGGTTCGCTTCCATAAGCCTGCTTCCCCTGCTGGTGGTGTCTCGATTAGGTGCCACTGCCAACGCCTTTTTCTACCAGGCCTGGACCATCACCTACGCCATATACCTGGTAAATCGCTACTTTGGAATGGTGTTGGTCACGGAAGGTGTCAAGAACATCGAGAGCCTGCCCCAACAGAGCTACCGCCTCTTCGTCC
>JBJKQC010000262.1:0-3137 GCA_046705745.1 Dehalococcoidia bacterium | reverse complement strand
TGTCCGCCATGATGATGCCGTGTGCGGCCGCATAGTCATGTGCGTGCTGGAATACGGCGAAAGAGAGGTCGCGAAGCCGCTCCGCCAGCTCCTTGCCGGTGATCGCCGCCACCTCGTCCATGGTCATCGGCTCGTCGTGGCCGGTCTCCGCCTTGGTCGTTGGCGTGAACAGCAGCTCGGGCAGCTTGCTTCCGTCCACGAGCCCCTTGGGCGTGGGAATCCCGAAGATGCTCCCCGTCTGGTTGTAGTCGACGAGGGCCGACCCCGTGAGGTAGGCGCGCACGACGCATTCGACATCGACACGCTGGGCCCGCTTCACCACCATCGCCTGGCGCGCGATCTCCGGCGGCAGCGACTTGATCTTGGGGTGGTCCGCCAAGGCGCCCAGCGCGGCCGGATCGTCCGCGAGGCCGATGAAGTGGTTGGGCACGATGTGCCGGGTCTGCTCGAACCAGAACTTGGACATCCTGCTCAGAATGCGACCCTTGTCCGGGATGCCGTTAGGCAGGACCACATCGAACGCGGATATGCGGTCGGTAGCCACCATGAGCAGATGGCCGTCGCCAAGGTCATAGGTGTCGCGCACCTTGCCGCGGTAAAGCAGGTCTGGAAGAGACGTCTCAAGTATTGGCATTGGCATATTCCTTCGTGGTCAACCCCACTCGGTCGAACAGGGCGCCCACATTGCGAATGTAGTAGCCGTAGTCAAACAACTCGGCGATCTGCTGGGCGGATAGCCGCTGCTGGACGGCTGGATCCGCCTTCACCAGCTCGCGGAAGTCCTTGTCCTGCTCCCACGTGGCGGCGGCGTGCTTTTGGGCGAGCCGATATGCCTCCTCCCGTGAAGTGCCGGACTCGACAAGCGACAGCATCACGCGCTGGGAAAACACCAGGCCGCGGGTGGACTCTATATTGGCCATCATGCGCTCGGGGAACACCCGCAGGCCGCGCACGATGCCGGTGAACAAGTCTAGGATGTAGTCCAGCGCCATGCACGCATCCGGCAGGATAACGCGCTCCGCGGACGAATGGGAGATGTCCCGCTCGTGCCAGAGCGCCACATTTTCCAGCGCCGTGACCGCATTGCCTCGGATAAGGCGGGCGAGGCCACAGACGCGCTCGGACAACTCCGGGTTTCGCTTATGGGGCATGGCGGAAGAGCCCGTCTGGCCCTCGCCGAAGGCCTCTTCCACCTCGTGGACCTCAGTACGCTGGAGCCCACGAATCTCCGTGGCGAACTTCTCCAGCGATGCGGCAATCACCGCCAGCGTCGTCATGAAGTAGGCGTGACGGTCACGCTGCACGATCTGGTTGGACAGCGGGGCGTAGGGGATGCCCAACGCCTCGCAGGCGTAGCTCTCCACCTCGATGGGGACGGTGGCGTGAGTGCCCACGGCTCCGGAGATCTTGCCGACAGCCACCTGCTCGGCAGCCCGTTGCAGCCGCTCTTTGTTGCGGCGCATCTCGTCCCACCAGAGAGCCAGCTTGAGGCCAAAGGACGTGGGTTCCGCGTGGACGCCGTGGGTGCGCCCCATAATGAGCGTCTGCTTGTGCTCCAGCGCCCGCTGGGCCAGCGCCTCGATGAGCGCGTCCACGTCCGCCATGAGGATGGCTGCGGAGTCGCGGAGCTGCAGGCCGGTGGCGGTATCCCAGACGTCGTTGGATGTCATGCCCAGGTGTACCCAACGGCCCTCCGGCCCGAGGCCGGACGTGACGGAGTACAGGAACGCCGTCATATCATGCTTGGTCTGCTTGAACTTCTCGTCCAGCTTGGCGGCGTCCCACGTGGCTTGCCTGAGCTTGGCCATGTCCGCCTCGGGAATGACGCCGAGGCGTGTCCAAGCCTCGCAGGCGGCGATCTCCACCGCCAGCCAGCGGTCGAACTTCCCGGCATCCGTCCAGATGGCCTTCATCGCCTCGCGGGCGTAACGATCAATCATGCATGGGCCTCAGCTTCTGACTTCTTCAAATAGTCCAGCACCACGTAAAAGTCGGTCAGCTCCTGATGGGGCAAGCCGTTGGCCTGGCAGAACCGTAATAGGCTATCACGGGCGAAAACGAAGTCCGCCTGCTTGGCGGGGCAGGCATCCGATGCGCCGTCCCCGGCGTAGATGACCTCGTGCCCGCGCTTGCGGAAGTCACGCAGGACGCTGCACTTGCAGTTCCCCGGCCACCAGCTGCAATCCTCCTCGGTGAAGGAATAATGGAAGGTCGTGACACCGTCAACCTCGGCTGTCTTCACGGCAAAATACGGCACGTATCCCATGTCTGCCCCTTCCAGTAGCGCCTGAATGTAGAAGTCCAGGCCATGACTCACAATGGCGAGCTCGACGCCCGTTTGCCGGCAATAGGACGCAAGCTCCGGGAAGCCGGCGCGCAGGCGAGCGGACTTCTTAACGTGGTCGGCCTGCTCCACATGGGGCGTCGCGAGGCGAGAGAAAGTCATCTCTTGGTATTGGGCAAGGGTAATCTCATTTCTCACGAAGCGGTCGCGCAGATCGTGCCAGTGCGGGGCGCCGTGGGCGGTGGCGTTCGCCTGGAAGCGGTCCAGCAACAGCGTGGCGATATTACGGTCCGCGGCCGTATCGTCGAAATCGCAGAGAATGACCATCGGTCACTAGCTGAGAATTAGGGGTCCGGGAAGCGCTTAGCGCTGGCGGAGACGCTGCCGATACTCCTCCACCGCCTGACGTATTTTACCATATTTAACGCCTAGTATCTCTGCTGCCAGCAGCGCGGCGTTCCTCGCGCCCCAGCCTCCGACAGCCACGGTTGCGACGGGCACGCCGGGCGGCATCTGCGCGATGGAGTAGAGCGCGTCTACGCCTTTAAGCTCACTGGAGGCCAAGTGCACGCCGATGACGGGGAGCGTGGTGAAGGACGCCACGACGCCGGGGAGGGCGGCGGCCCCGCCGGCAGCGGCAATGAAGACTTCCACGCCCCGGTCCGGTGCGCCTAGGACGTACTCTCGGACGCGGTCCGGGTCGCGGTGCGCGGACGCGGCCACCAGCTCGGCCTCCACACCCAGGCTCTCGAGTGTCTTGAGCGTGTCTTCCATTGTGGGTTGGTCGGAAGTACTGCCGACGATGATGCCTACCTGTGGCAAGGGGCTCCTCCTTTGCGGGCGAGAATAAGCA
>JBJKQC010000261.1:0-3198 GCA_046705745.1 Dehalococcoidia bacterium | reverse complement strand
AACCTGAATAGTGACTCCAACGCCTTCATACCGTGCGAGGAGCAGGGCATGCGGCACGGGCCTCCCATGTGGGTCTTCCCGCCGCTGCGACCGCCACAGGGCATGACACAGGTGGGTGGCGGCGGAGGCGGCGGAGGCGGTGGTACGGCGACGGCTCAGGCGACCTTGCTGGGCGATCTCTCGCCGGAGGCCATCGAGTCGCACTACCGGGCGCAGCTCGAGACGGCGGGTTGGCGCGTGGGCGAGCACGCAGCTAGCGGGCGCTGGGCGTGGAGCACGTGGGAATTTACCGGCGAGCGACAGGCGCCCTGGATGGCGTTGCTGACGGTGGTGGCGACACCGGGTGTGGAGCGGCAGCGCCAGGTATACCTGCAGGCGTCGACATCCGGCCGGGGCGGCCAGGGCGGGTCATGGAGCACGATGACCGCTGTCCGATAGTGGCGAGCACAGCCCCGCCATACCGGACACACCCAAGTCCCGACCCCTGCTGCTGCGGGTGCAGCTTCCCATTGCGCGGCGTGGGCCTCGCCCGCACGGGATAATAGGCCCAGACTTACCTAGGGAGCATGGCCGTGGCCGAGGCACTGTTAGCAGTCCATATCGAGGCGCTTCCCGAAGGCGGCTTCCTGGCTACCAGCGACGGCCTACCTGGGCTTGTCGCTCAGGGGAGGACGGTCGCCGAGACGCTGGAGATAGCGCAGGACGTCGCGCGCAAGCTGGTGGGGTCCTACCGCGAGCATGGCGACCCGCTTCCCCCCGCTCTGCAAGGCGGCATCGACCCCGCCTCCGACTTCTGTATCCCCGTGAATGTCGCCTGATGGGGCGGCTCGCCGGATTTCGCGCGGCCCGGTTATACAGAAGCCGCGGCGGGCGTTCACACAAGGACCTCGACTCATCGGTGGCCGACTTTAGCAACATCCAGACGTAGGGCGTTCAATTGAACACCCCTGCCAGGGGCGGAGACGCCATCTAGCCATTGATTCTCGCCACTGCCCAAACTCGTGGGAACTTTTTCGCCACAAACGGCGTCTGTATTGATAGCGCCCGGCTGTCAGGCGAGGCAGGCGGGTGGGCGGTGGCGACCGCCGGGCGCACTCTGCAATGCAATGCGTTCGGGAGGAGTGCGTGCGAGGCTCCAAGCGACTGCTTGCGATGGGACTCCTGCTGGCCCTGCTGGCGCCGGCCCTGCTCGCCTGCGGACAGACCATCCCTATCGGGACGCCGGCGTCCACCGGAACACCGTCCGCGTTCCATACCTCCCTCCCTTATCCGGTGCCCTACTTGCCCGATCCGTTGCTGGCTACGGGTGGGGTCAGTCATCTCAACATTTCCCAGTCGGTGGACGGAGTCACCGTCACCCTGGCTTTGGGCTATGCTGACACCAACATCGTGGCGGTTAGTCTTTCTTCCACCGGACTCGTTCGCCCCGAAACCCTCCGCACTGCGAGCGGCATTGCCCTGCCGCCGCTCACCAACGATTATGCGCACGCGTTCAAGGGCAGCGCTGTTGGTATCTCGGTAGCCACCCTGGAGTACGACGCCACCAAGGCCCCAATGAGCGGCCCTTCGGTTGACCTTGTGCTGACTCTCTCCGTGTCAGCGGCACCAGACGGGGAGAATGTCCAAAACGCAGGGACCTTCACGTTCGACTTCTCCCTCCCCGTGACGCCCGCGCATCCCGTCGACAAGGGCCCGGTGAACATCGGCCAGACAGACTCTGAAAGCGGCGCCACGGTAACCCTCGATTCCTTGGACGTCGGCCTGACGGGCGTGCTGGTGCGCATGACGCTGCCGGAAGGATTCCTCGGCCATGGCGAGACCAGCCTGGTCCAGATAGGTGCGCCGGTCCTCGGGTACAAGCGTGACCTCGCTTGGTGGGATGGGCACTCCGTGAGCGGCGCCGGCGAAAGACTCTCGGACCACGGCGCCAGTGACGGCGGGCAGCCCTTCGCTTACCGGGCTGGCGTCTACCTTCCGCACGTCAGTGGGCTATGGGATGTGAGACTTTACCGGGTGAAAGGCGATGCCATTTACGACTCTGTTCCTCCGATACCACAGTGGATTGGTGGGCCGTGGGTTTTTAGGTTCAGGGTGCCGCCGGCGTCGTAGGAGCCTCAGCAACTGGTGATTACGCCATAGGGCTAAGCGGGGGAAGCATTCCCCATTGGTCCGTGGGCATCGAGGCATCGCTTTCGGTTGAAATTGGTGGGAACTTTTTCGCCACAAACGGCGTCTATTTGTGTGAGACGCCTCGGGTACACGAGACCAACCAAAGGAGCGCTTCCGGGTGAATGAGGCAGAGCTGGTGCGCCGGTCGCGCGAGGGCGACGGCGAAGCCTTCCGCGCACTCGTGGAGCGGCACCAGGAGGTGCTGTTCGGCACGGCATACCTGCTGACCAGGGACCGCCGTCTGGCGGAGGACCTGGTGCAAGAGGCGCTCATCAAGGCGTGGCGGGGCATCGGCTCGCTGCGGTCGGAGGCGAGCTTCAAGGCGTGGTTTGCGCGGATTGTGGTGAACGAGGCCATGAGCAAGCACAAGAAGAAGCGGTTGCCGGAGACCCCATTGGAGGACGCGCTGCTCGTGCCGGAAGGCGCGGCCGGCGTGGAGGAGGAGGTGCTGCTGGAGGAGGAGCGCGAGCGGCTGCGCCAAGGTCTGGCGGCGCTGGGGGATGACCACCGCCAGGTGGTGGTGCTGCGGTACTACTCGGGCCTCACCACGTCGGAGATCGCTCGGGCGCTTGGGTGCCGCGAGGGGACGGTGAAGTCGCGGCTGCACCGGGCGCTGCGGCAGTTGGGCCGGGCGTTGGGCGCCGCGGCCCTGGGCGAGGGACTGCGAGAAGGAGCGTAGCCATGGAAGGGCCGGAAATCATCGACGAGGAGCTGGAGCGGAAGCTGCGGGCATTCCTGCGCCAGGAGGCGGCCAAGTACATGCCGCCGGAGGGCTGGTGGGAGGAAGGCTTCGCGCGGCTGCGAGAGCGGATGGAGGAGGAGCGCCGGAGTCCGTGGTACCGGCTGCGGCGGGCGTTCCAGGGGCTGTACCAAGCCCCCCTGCCCATGGCGGCCGCGGGGCTGGTGCTGATGGTGGCGGTGTCGACGGCCGTGGCGTTGGCGCTGGGCTTCCCCGGCGGCGGGCAGGGAGCGGCGCCAGCACCCGGTAAGACGCCGCTGTCGCCCGGGTGGAACCTCATTACCTTGGAC